>CADBML010000091.1 GCA_902795825.1 uncultured Bacteroidales bacterium | reverse complement strand
TAATAAAGCAATAACGAACTCAAGTTTAAAGCGATATGCGCCAGATATTTCATAATATGCTGTAGATTAATTTGTTATAAAATATAAACTTAAGCAATAAAAATTCTGTGACTATGTCAAACACTCCCCACATCGATTATTTTCTCGATATTGTCGCGAAAAACTATGTCGAGAATGAGAAAGAGAATCTGTCGAACTTCTGTTTCGTGTTTCCGAACAAGCGCAGCGGCCTGTATTTCCGGATGTCGCTCCGCAAACAGCTTCGGCCGCCCTATCTTGAGCCGGAAGTGACCACGATTTCCGACTTCGTGACGTCGTTTTCCCATAGTGTCGTGACCAACCGCTATGAGTTGCTGTTTATCCTCTACAACTGCTATGTGAAGGTGATGAACGGCAATGAGAGTACGCTCCCGTTCGACAAGTTTGCCTATTGGGGCGACATACTGCTCAACGACTTTGACGAAATCAACAAAAACCTCGTCGATGCCAAGATGCTGTTTGTCAATCAGAAGCGTTGGCGCGAAATAGAGAGCGATTACCTCACAGCCGAACAAAAAGAGATACTGAAGTTTTATTTTGGCGACGGCAGTGTGTTGGTGGACAAGAAGAACGAAGTCGATGCCTTTTGGAAGCATACCGGCGGCGAGCGTGCCGACGATGACGGCACGACTGTGGCGAAGGACAAGTTTGTGGCCATTTGGGAGGTGTTGTGGCCTCTGTATGAGGAATTTCATCGGGTGCTTGAGGAGAAAAAGCTGAGCTACGGAGGTCTTGACTACCGCAATGCCGCCGCGGCTGTTTGCGATATGGGCGCTGAGGAGTTTGACTTCAGCCGATATATCTTCGTGGGCTTCAACGCCATCTCCAAAAGCGAGATAAAGATATTCCGCCGCCTTAACGACTTGCACCTCGCCGATTTCTGCTGGGACTACAATTCGCCGGCGTTCAAGATGGAGGAGAACCACGCCAACCGGTTTATGCGTCGGAATGTGAAAGTGTTCGAGTCGCGTTACGACTGCAACACGCCAGAAATCAAGACGATGCCGCGCATAAGAGTGGTGGGCATGGGCTCTGAGATGGGAATGGTCAAGTCGGCGTGCGGATTGTTGAGGAAGCATATTGTCAAAGCGGGCGGGAACGGCGAAGAAGTGGATTATGCGGCAGCGTCGCGTTCGGCGTTGGTGCTTCCCGACGAGAACCTGCTTTTGCCCGTGGTCAATTCGCTCGACTTTCCGCGCTGCGGCGAAGGGGATGCCGCCGAGCGCTATGCGGTCAACATCACGATGGGTTTTCCCTTGAGCAAAACGCCTGTAGCCGCCCTTATCCACGACATCGCGCGGTTGCATTTCAATTCGCGAAAGACAAAAACCGACCGAAACAAGGCCGACTCCGAAACGCAGACGGTCTATTTCGTTGATCATGTGGCGTCGATATTGTCGAATCCCCTGGTCAGAGACATGGCCGGCGATGAATGTGACGCGCTGATGCGCCGGCTGAGGGCGAATAGGATTTTCAATGTGCCTCAGGAGGAGTTCGAGCATTATGCGCCTTCGTTGATGAATATTTTCCGACCCATCTCCGACCTGAAATCCACCGACGAAGTGTTCGGCTATCTTATCGACATGACCGCCGACATCGCGAATCTTTACGACAGGAGGCATGTTGACGAAGAAGAAACCGACCCCGACAGCGCGCTCGAGCAGTCCCAGCACCGCAAGTCGGGCCTTAACGAGCTGTTTTTGAATCATTATCGGCAGGTGGTCGTGCAGATGTGGCACGCCGCCAAGTCGTGGAGCGTGGATGTCACCGACGAGCGGTTGCTGTTCCGTCTTATCGACCGCGCTGTCAGCGGCGACAGCATCAATTTCACCGGCGAACCAATAGGGGGGCTGCAGATACTCGGCATCCTCGAGACTCGCGCCATCAACTTCTCGGATGTGTATATTCTGTCGATGAACGAGCAGATTTTTCCGCGCAAGCATTTTTCACGGTCGTTTATCCCCGACGCGTTCCGCCGCGCCTACTTCCTGCCCACCATCAACGACCAGGAGGCCATGTCGGCCTACTATTTTTATCGGCTGATATCGCGGGCCGACAATGTGTGGCTCTACTATGTGGCCGCATCGAAAACCCTGCGTCGCGACGAGCAATCGCGCTATATCAGCCAGCTTCAGTATCTGTTCCCCGATATTGACATCGCATCGGCAGTAGTGCCGGCCGAGGTGTCGGTGGGCGACAATGCCATTATTTCGGTGGACAAACATGACGAGAATGTCGAAAGAGAACTGGAGCGGCTTCGCATCCGCGAGGTGGCCGAAGGCGAGAAAAGACGGAATATCTCCCCGTCGGCAATCAAGGACTATTTAAGTTGTCGGCTGAAATTCTATCTGGCCTATGTGAAAGGCCTTCGGGTGAAGGATGAGGTGGTTGGCTACATCAGCGACCCCTTGCTCGGGACGATCCTTCACGCGGTGATGGAGCGCATCTACAAGCCAGGAGAGTCGTACGATAGGCAGAGACTGAACCGACTGGCCGAAAATCGCAGAGATATAGAAAGGATGGTGACTCAAGAGATAAACCGGTATTATCTGATGCTTCCTACCGATCGGCTCGACACCGACCTCGAAGGCGAGGAGCGCCTTGTGGGCAATCATATCGCCAACTATGTGGTGGCGATTCTTAATGCTGAGAGCCAGTCGGGATTCCTGCCGTTTGAGTTCAAGGCCGCGGAGAAGAAAGCCGAAAACACTCAAATCACGATTTCGAAAGGCGACAACAGCATCACATTCAATGTCAGGCAGGCGATTGACCGCATCGACACCTACGTTAATGCCGAAAACAAGCAGGTGGTTCGAATCGTCGATTATAAAACCGGTGGTGACGTTATAAAAATTTCAGGGAATGACTTGGCTTCGGCTGTGCTTAACAAAACTAATAATGCCAAGGCCTTTTTCCAGTTGCTGTTCTATTGTGAAGTTTACCGTCAGTTGAATCCCGACGACACGTCGATACTTAAGCCGGTGATTTACAAGGTGAGCGACATTGTAAAGAACCACGAAATAAGTGATTTGACGTTCGGGGGAAAACCGGTTGACAATTACGAGGGCGATGGCTTGAGGGAAGCGACGTGCGACTTCCTCTACGACATCGTCAGCGAGATATTCAACCCCAATGTGCCGTTCGACCAGTCGAGTTATGTCAAAGGAGGATGGAAGGCCGAAGATGCCTATGACTTCGACGCCGACAGAGCATGCAAATATTGCAAATTCAAGTTTATCTGTAACAAGAAAATAAAGGAATAGCGACGATGTCGGGCCTGTATGTCCATGTGCCGTTTTGCAAGTCGAAATGCCCCTATTGCGACTTTTATTCGGGACCGTTCCTGAACAAGGCCGATTCCTATTTGGAAGCCGTCGTTGGGGAATTGGCCTTGCGGCGCGACGAACTGACGGAGCCGGTGACGACAGTGTATGTGGGCGGCGGCACCCCATCGTTGTTGACGCACGGCCAGCTCTCGCGACTCATCGACGGCTTGCGTGGCGGCATCGACCTGAGCGAGGTGGGGGAGATGACCATTGAGGCGAATCCCGAGGATGTCACTTCGGAATGGACGGAAGCGGTAAAGGCGTTGGGTTTCAATCGGGTGAGCATTGGTGTCCAGTCGTTTGACGATGACGAATTGCGAGCCGTAAACCGCCGCCACGACGCGGCCACAGCCGAGCGAGCAATCGGCATCCTTCGCGACGGCGGCATCCGGGAAATCTCGGCCGACCTGATTTATGGACTTCCGTTGCAGACGTTGGAGTCGTGGAAATCGTCACTCCGCCGACTGCTCGACCTTCGAGTGCCGCATTTTTCGGCTTACAGTCTGTCGTTTGAGCCGGGCACGCGACTGTATGCCATGCGTCAAAACGGAAAGGTCGAAGAAGCCGACGAGACCATGGTTGAGTGGATGTACGCGGCTCTTGTGGCGATGGCCGGCGAAGCAGGCTACGAGCATTACGAGATTTCGAATTTCTGCCTCCCGGGGCATCGTTCGCGTCATAATTCGTCGTACTGGAATCTTACGCCGTATCTCGGTCTGGGACCGGCGGCCCACTCATTCGACGGCATCACTCGCAGTTACAACCCGGCAAACATTAATGAATATGTCAAATGCCTGTCGGAAGGAAAACTTGCCGTGCGGATAGAAGAAGAGGAGGAATCCGACCGATTTAACGACTACGTAATCACGGCGTTGCGGACGGCCGACGGCGTTGACCTCGGTCTGCTCGCCGACCGCTTTTCCGGCGAATTGTGCCGGAGGTTTCTGTCGCAGGCCGACCCGCTCATCGCCGACGAACGTTTGACGGCCAGTGGCGGAAGATTGGCTATTTCCCGCTCGGAAGTGTTGCGCTCCGATTCGATAATGCGTGAGATGATGGTGTAGGGCATGGCCGCCCTGTGCCACTTATGTCATTGGGCTGATGCGCTTTGCGAGGCTGTTGCCGGCAGAAATCGGCTGTTGACTCTTTCCGAGGCTGGTAACCTATCCGACGTTGATTCTATCGGCAATAACGGGATTTCTTATGTCGAATTCGCCATATTCGATTGAGTGCCGAATCAAATGGCGCGCCGTGAAATAAAAACCGAATTATTCCGTTATAGAAAAAGAATGAATAGTGAAAAAACGACATTTGCCAAACGTGCCGCATCATTGCTTGTCGCGATGACGTTAGTTATGACTGTGGCGGCGCAGTCGCACGTGAAAATCCACGGAAAGATTTTCGATCAGCAGGACGAGCCTTTGGAGTTCGTCACAGTCAAGGTGGCAGGCACCGCTGTCGGCACCACGTCGGGCCTCGACGGCGGCTATTCGCTCAGCGTGGCTCCTGCCGACACGTTGAGGGTGGTGTTCACTTGCCTCGGTTTCAATGAGGAGCGCCGTCAGCTGGTCAATCCCAAAGGCGATATAGTCATCAACTTGAAAATGACTCCGAAAACAATCGACCTCGGAGGCGTCGAGGTGACGGAATTCAAGCGCCAGACAGGTTCGATGCAACAGCTTGAGGGCGACGCTTATAAGATTGCCCCCGACGCGAGCGGCAACGGCGTGGAATCGATGCTGACAACGATTGCCGGCGTGAACTCATCGAACGAAATGTCGTCGCAATACTCCGTCCGCGGCGGCACATACGATGAGAACTGCGTGTATATCAATGGAATAGAGGTGTATCGTCCGTTGCTTATCACCAGCGGTCAGCAGGAGGGGCTTTCGGTGATTAACTCCGATCTTGTGGGGTCGATTCAGTTCTCAACCGGCGGTTTCCCTGCTGAATATGGCGATAAAATGTCGTCGGCGCTCGATATTACTTACCGCGAGCCTGAGGCGTTCGAGGGGTCAGTGTCGGCCAGCCTTATGGGCGGCAGCCTTTCGCTCGGCCACAACACCGGCCGTTTCTCGCAATTGCACGGTGTGCGCTACAAGAGCAACGCTTCGTTGCTCAGCTCGATGGAAACGAAAGGGGAGTACGACCCCAAATATTTCGATTATCAGACCAACCTGAACTGGAAAATAGGCAACAAATTCAAGGTGTCGTTTCTCGGCAACGTGTCGGTCAACAACTATAAGTTTACGCCAGTCAACCGCACCACCAACTTCGGGACATCGACCGACGCGAAACAGTTTAAAGTGTATTTCGACGGATGGGAAAAGGACCGTTTCGAAACCTATTTCGGAGCGGGCACAATCAACTATCGGATGTCGAAATCGACTGATTTCTCGCTGCTTGCGTCGGGCTTCTTGACCAATGAACTGGTCGCTTACGACATACAGGGCGAGTACTGGCTCGACCAGGCCGGCACCACCGGCGAGTCGGGCGACGTGGTGGGTGGAGAGCTTGGCGTGGGCCGCTATCAAGAGCATGCCCGCAACCGTCTGAAAGCTTCGGTTTTTGCCCTGACGCTCAAAGGCAACACATCGCTCAACCGCAACAACATCTCTTATGGGCTTACATATCGCCATGAGAAGATTTTCGACCGCTCCCGCGAATGGGAAGAACGCGACTCGGCGGGATATTCGCTGCCGTCGTATGGCGATGCCGTTCGCACTATTTATAGCCTTTCGTCACGCCACGACCTTTCGACCAACCGCTTTTCGGCGTTTGTTCAGGACGCTTATAAGTTCTCGACTAATGCCGGGGTGTTCTCCCTCATTGGAGGCGTGCGCCTGTCGCATTGGGACTTCAATGGCGAGACAATCGTCAGCCCCCGCGCTTCGCTGGGCTTCATCCCTGCGAAAAACACACGATGGGCCTTCCGCTTCGCTACAGGTCTCTACTATCAAGCCCCTTTCTATAAGGAATACCGACGGCCGGTGACTCTTGAGGAGGGAAACTCCACGATTGTGCTTAATACCAACATCAAGTCGCAGCGCAGTTTCCAGGCGATTCTCGGCGCAGACTACGCTTTCCGCGCCATCGACCGCCCGTTTAAGTTCACGGCCGAGGTCTATTATAAGAATCTGTCGAACTTAATCCCTTACGAGGTGGATAATCTCAAGGTGACTTATTCGGGTGTGAACTCTTCAAAAGGCTACACCGCCGGTCTCGACATGAAATTCTTCGGACAATTTGTGCCCGGAACCGACTCGTGGATCAGTTTCTCGTTGATGAAAACTCAAGAAGACCTCAACGGGGTGAAAGTGCCGCGGCCTACCGACCAGCGCTACTCCTTCGCGATGTATTTCACCGACTTCTTCCCTGGAATACCCAAACTGAAGTTCAGCCTGCGCGGCATCTTCTCCGACGGACTGCCGACTACGGCCCCACAGTCGAGCCGCGACGTCTCCTATTTCCGCACTCCGGCTTACAAACGTCTTGACATCGGCCTTAATTACGCCCTTCTCGAAGACCCCAAAGAGGGGCAGCAGCGTTCCGGAATTGCCGGTAAGCTGAAGAGCGTGTGGGTCGGACTTGACGTGTTCAACCTCTTCGACATTTCTAATGTCAGCAACTATTATTGGGTGACTGACGTCAACCGTGTGCAGTATGCGGTGCCGAACTATTTGACACGCCGCCAAATCAATCTTCGACTGACTGTCAACTTCTGACAGAATCATTCCCGACCGTTTTTTATATAACCCCCTTAAAATATTGTTACAATGGACTTAACGAAAGCATTGGAAGAACTAAAGAAATTCTTCGGCAGCCCCGAATTTGCCGCCAAACTCGCTGAAATCAAAGAAAAATTCTCGTCGCCCGAGGAGCGCAAGAAAATCGAAGAAGCCGTGCGCGGTTTCGCCCCCGGTATCGCCGACACAATCGGAAACATTGCCGGCAAAATCTTCGGCGACAAATGATTCCCTTTGGCCGACATCTTTTCACGCATGAGTTCGGCATGAGAAATCCACTTGAAATGAAAAAACCTGCGAAAACGCAGGTTTTTTTTGAACCATAAAAATGACCACTTGCATAAAACTGTGTCGCCGAAGGAACAAAAACAATAAAAACACTTGGAAGTGCTGGCGGCTCTATTAGGATCACTTACCAGTGTCGGCGAATAAACAAAAACAATAAAAAACACTTGGAAGTGCTGGCGGCTCTATTAGGATCACTTACCTGAGTCGGCGTAGAAACAAAAACAATAAAAACACTTGGAAGTGCTGCCGGCTCTATTAGAATCACTTACC
>CADBML010000090.1 GCA_902795825.1 uncultured Bacteroidales bacterium | reverse complement strand
TTCGGGGTTTTGCGTTCGATTTCGCCGAAAGTCTGCTCGTATTTTTGAAGGTTATCGCGCAGGGCGAAGTAGAGGTTTTTGGCGTTTTCGGGGTTCATCACCACTCGGCTTCTGACTTTTGCTTGGGGAGCATTAGGAGCCACCGTAATGAAGTCGAAAAAGAATTCGTTGGCTGTGTGGGAAATAACAGCGAGATTTGTGTAAACGCCCGGCATAATCTCGGGGGGAAGTTCGATTTTAATTTCGTTAGGTTTTTTTTCGTCTGCCATAATTGAAGGGTTATTGAGGTTTGTTGAAAATAAACGATTTTTGAGGGATGTTGGTCGATGCTATATTGACCCGCACGCCCTTGCACGACTTGCGGTTCCAAAGAGATGAGATGTCGAACGAGGCATAGTTTTGTCGGGTGAAACTGTCGGGCGCGTCGTGAATGTCGTGGACGAGATAAAGATCCGGAAAATCGTCATCGACGGTAGGTTTGTCCACCATCAGCATAAACTGACGCGATGATGTGGAGTAGGTGAGCCGGCTGTGGACATTGATGAAATTTCCCGAGCGCCAGACGGCATAGAGATAAACGGGCGAGGAGTCCCATTCAGGGTGGTCGGCGATGGGGTCAACCCGCAGGAGGTCGTTGTTGATTTTCGCCACGGCATCCACCGTGATATTGCCGGAAGAGTAGGCCGGAGTGGCTAGGTCGGGGTAGTGGTAAATGAGGAGTAGCCGCGAGCCCACAGGGAAATCGGTGTCGTTAAGGGAGTAATCCGGAGCGTAGAGAATGGCAGGCTCAGAGTCTTCTCCTTGCATGACGGCAAACCGCGAACCGCCCTCAGGGGCATCGACAACTTCAGCGATGTCGGTGAGCCGAGCCGACGAAGCGAAAGGCCCGTCGTTGTCGCGACACCCCGCTAAAGCCGCCAAAACGGCTATCGACATGATGAGCATACGCCACCGCCTTTGTGCGGAGCGTTCCCGCGAAGCCGCCAACCGGCGATATGAACCAAACACAGACGACATCGTTCGAATAGTTTTACTTTGCGAAGTTACTGCTTTTTTTCTCAATGGCAAAGCGAACCGACATCAATTACGCATCTTCCGCACCGACAAACCCACGATAAACCTCGAAAGAAACCACGCCTAACGCTCGACAAATGCCGAACGAAAGTACGCCGAACTTCTGACGGATGCCCAAGAATTGGGAAGTTTTTCTCAATTCCGCGACGCTTTCGCTCGGCAGCAATTGTTATCGAAAAACTGAACCGGTTCTGCCATTGCGCGGCCGGTTCAGTTGTGTGATTAACGCGAGTTCGGTGTAAGCTTAGCACAAATCACAAGTGCGCCGAAGAAGCGAAAAAGGATTTGGACGTTGAGATTATGCGCAATTGAAAATGCTCCCCTAGCAAGGAAGCTGTCACGCGGCACGAAGAGCAAGTGACTGAGTGGTAGTGCGTTTACTTCTCTACTCCTCCGCTCTGTCGGACACCTCCACTGCTATGGGAGGATTTTTTAAATTCATCGGTCCCTTATACCGAACTGACGTGTGATTAAAAAAGCCATTGCCGTTTGGTGGCTATGGCTTGAATGATGGTGGATTCAATTATGCTTTTGCGGTGCGGCGGTCGTGATTTCGGTGATGCGCCCGTCAGAAAGATGAACAGTGCGGTCCGACATTGAGGCCAGGCTTTCGTCGTGGGTCACGATGACGAAGGTCTGACCGAAATCGCGACGCAGGTCGAAAAACAGCCGGTGCAGTTGTTGTCGGTTGTGGCTGTCGAGGCTTCCTGAAGGTTCGTCGGCGAGCACCACCTTCGGGCTGTTGACGAGGGCTCTCGCCACAGCCACGCGCTGTCGTTCGCCGCCCGAAAGCTGCGATGGTTTGTGCTGCTCTCGTTCCGAAAGACCGAGGTAGTCGATCAGTTTGCGGGCTTTGTCGAATGCTTCAGCTGTGGCTGTGCCGCCTATCAATGCCGGCATGGCGACATTCTCAACGACATTGAACTCCGGCAGAAGCTGGTGGAACTGGAACACGAAACCGATGTTGCGGTTGCGGAAACGCGACAACGCTTGCTCGCGCAGCGCCGACAGGTCGGTGCCGTCAATTTCCACTTTTCCTTTGTCCTGAGGCTCAAGGCTGCCCATAATGTTCAGCAAGGTGGTTTTCCCCGCTCCGCTGGGACCGACAATCGTAACTACTTCGCGCTTGGCTATGTCGAGACTGACGCCTTTGAGCACTTCAAGGGAGTCGTACTGTTTGTGGATGTCGGTGACGCGAATGAGCATTTCGACGGCTTTCTACCGCATTGCGGTCAGACGGTGAGGATTTCTTTCTCCTTGGCGGCGAACACTTCGTCGATTTTCTTCAAGTATTTGTCGTGGAGCTTTTGTGCCGAGCCCTCGGCATCTTTTTCAATATCCTCGGGCATGCCGTTCTTGACGGCTTTTTTCAAGCCTTCGATGGCTTCGCGGCGAGCATTGCGCACCGACACTTTGGCGTTCTCGGTTTCGGCCTTACACTGCTTGACTAGTTGCTTGCGACGCTCTTCGGTGAGCGGTGGAATGGCGAGTCGGATCACTTCGCCGTTGTTTTCGGGCATGATGCCCACTTCGGAGTTGATGATGGCTTTTTCGATTTCCTTGAACATTGATTTTTCCCATGGGGTGATGGCAATGGTGCGTGCGTCGGGGCATGACACGTTTGCCACGTTGGAAATGGGTGCCATCGAGCCATAGTAGTTCACGCGCACTCCGTCAAGGATTTTGGCGTTGGCTTTTCCGGCGCGGATGCGCTGAAGGGTTTCTTCGAGATAGGCAACGGCCATCTCCATCTTTTCCTCTGCGGGGTCGAGATAATTTTTTACGTCTTCCATGATGCTATGTTTTTTATTGTTGAATTCAGGGCTGTTATTTTTGTTGATAGACGACGGTGCCGATAGCTTCGCCGTCGATGACGAGGCGGCGTAGATTGCCGGCGGTGTCCATGTCGAAAACCACGATGGGCATATTATTGTCCATGCATAGCGATGTGGCGGTCATGTCCATCACTTTGAGATGTCGACTGAGGATTTCGTCGTAGCTGATGCGGTCGAATTTCGTGGCGGTCGGGTCTTTCTCGGGGTCGGCTGTGTAGATTCCATCGACGCGAGTGCCTTTGAGCATCACGTCGGCTCCGAGCTCGATGGCACGGAGAGCCGAACCTGTGTCGGTGGTGAAGAACGGGTTGCCCGTGCCGCCGCCGATAATGGCCACTTTTCCACCTTTCATGGCGGCTATGGCCTTGCGCGGACTATAGTATTCGGCGACAGGTGCCATCGGCGTGGCGGTGAACACTTCCGCCGGTTGCCCGTCGCTCTCCAAGGCCGAACTCAGGGCGATGGAGTTGATGACTGTGGCGAGCATGCCCATTTGGTCGCCTTTCACGCGGTCGAAACCTTTGGCCGCTCCCGACAAGCCGCGGAATATGTTGCCGCCGCCTATCACGATCGCCACTTCCACGCCCGCTTGGGCCAGCTCTTTCACTTGTCGAGCGTATTCGCCCAAACGTTGGGGGTCGATGCCGTAGCCTTGCGCTCCCATCAGCGACTCGCCGCTCAACTTCAAAAGTATTCGTTTATACTTTACTGACATTGTCTGTTTTGTTTCGTTAATATGAATATCACTTCTCGGGACCATTATAATGTCCCCTTTATGGTATATCTTCGCAAAGTTACAAATTTCGGCATAAAAAAGCCATTCCGAGAGTAAAAATTTTCGCCCGAAAACGAATTTAACACACCCATTTCCTTGAAATGCGACTGCAAACAAACAAAAAATGCACTTTTTCAACGCATTTTTCCCATCTTTTCGGCTAACTGGTAAATTTCTGTGTTTTTATTGTTTTTGTTTATTCGGCGAAACTGGTTTATGCAAGCAATCCGACATTTACTGACAATTCGTGTCGATGATAAGCACAGATTGTCAATGCATAATGCATAATGCACAATGCATAATTGGCTCCGCAAAAAAAAGGGA
>CADBML010000089.1 GCA_902795825.1 uncultured Bacteroidales bacterium | reverse complement strand
ATTGACGAAGGTTTTGATGCCTTCGGCATCGCGAACCGCCCTGCGGGCGACATTCGCTTCAAAACTTCGCCGATTGCTTCGCAATTTCTCATTTCTCATTTCTCATTTCTCATTTCTCATTCCTAACTCCTAACTCCTAACTCATGCAACACGATAACGAAATTTTTGACATTATCAATAGAGAACATCAACGACAGAAAAAAGGCATCGAACTTATTGCGTCGGAGAACTTTGTCAGCGACCAAGTGATGGCGGCAATGGGATCGTGCCTTACCAACAAATATGCCGAAGGCTACCCTGGTCACCGCTATTATGGCGGCTGTGAAGTGGTTGACGAAGCCGAGCAATTGGCAATCGACCGGCTGAAACGCCTTTTCGGTGCCGAATATGCCAACGTGCAGCCCCACTCTGGCGCGCAGGCCAATATGGCCGTGTTTATGGCGGTGATGAACGCCGGCGACAAATTCCTCGGCCTTAACCTTGCCCACGGCGGTCATCTTTCCCACGGAAGCCCTGTGAATTTCTCGGGCTTGATGTTTAAGGCTTTGGAATACAATGTGAAGGAAGAAGACGGTCGTGTCGATTATGACCAAATGGAAGAAGTGGCTCTTCGCGAACGTCCGAAACTCATCGTGGGCGGCGCAAGCGCTTACTCTCGCGAATGGGACTACGCCCGTATGCGCCGGATTGCCGACGAAATCGGTGCAATCCTGATGATTGACATGGCACACCCCGCCGGACTTATCGCAGCCGGACTGCTCGACAATCCACTTCGCTATGCCCATGTCGTCACCTCCACCACCCACAAGACCCTTCGCGGGCCGCGAGGCGGTGTCATTTTGCTTGGCAAGGATTTCGACAATCCTTTCGGCAAAGTCACAAAAAAAGGCGAAATCCGTAAAATGTCGTCGCTGCTCGATTCGGCAGTATTCCCAGGCACACAGGGCGGCCCGCTCGAGCACGTCATCGCCGCCAAGGCTGTGGCTTTCGGCGAGGCTCTTCAGCCCGAATTTGTCGATTATCAACGGCAAGTGCGCGAAAATGCCCGCACGATGGCGGCGGCTCTGATCGACAAAGGTTACAAGGTGGTGTCGGGTGGAACTGACAACCATTGTATCTTGCTCGACCTTCGTCAGAAACATCCCGATCTGACCGGTAAAGTTGCCGAAAAGGCTCTTGTCGCCGCCGACATTACGGCTAACAAGAATATGGTGCCATTCGATAGCCGCTCAGCATTCCAGACTTCGGGTATTCGCCTCGGCACTCCTGCCATAACCACTCGCGGCGTGAAAACCGACATCATGGGCGAAATTGTCGAAATGATCGACCGCGTGCTTTCAGCCCCCGAGGATGAAAAGGTAATATCCGCCGTTAAGGCCAAAGTCAATGCCATGATGGCCGACTATCCCATGTTCGCCTACTAATTGCCCGACGATGAAAAAAGTACTTTACTATATTGCCCTGTTTTTCTATCGCATTTATGAGGTGGTGATAGGCATTCCCGTGCTAATTCTGACCACGATTATCACCTGCATTGTCACAGCTTTCGGATGTATGGGGGGCGACATCATGTGGTGGAGTTACTATCCCGCTTCGCTATGGGGCAAACTGATGTGCCGGTTGTTTTGGGTGAGAATAAAATTGACTGGTTCGGAGAACGCCTCCGATATAAAGTCGTGTGTCTATGTTGCCAATCATCAGAGTGCGTTCGATATTTTTTTGTCGTATGCTTATCTCCGTCATAATTTTCTTTGGATGATGAAGAAAAGCCTGAAGAAAATCCCGTTCCTCGGATGGGCATGCGGCAAAATGGGGCAGGTGTTTGTCGATAATTCTTCTCCTGCAGCCGTGAAAGCCACAATGGAAAAGGCCGAGATGCGATTGAAAGAGGGCCGCTCTATGGTGATATTCCCTGAAGGCACCCGCACCGCCACAGGCAAAATGGCACGTTTCAAACGAGGGGCGTATGTCCTCGCCAAAGAGTTCAATTTGCCCGTTGTGCCGTTGACGATTGACGGAGCGTTCGACGTGTGGCCTAAGACGGCATGGTTGCCGACTTTCGGCACAATTCGCCTGACAATACATCCTGCTATTTTCCCAGGTGAGGAAGGTCACGACATCAACGCTCTTGTTGCGGCCACGCAAGAAGCTGTAGGCTCGGCTCTGCCCGAGCGCTTACGTTTCGTCAAGCCTCTGCCAAAAAAAGACAGGTGAGGCCTGTGACGATGGGATAATCAGGTAGTTGGATATTGAAAATTTACGAAAAATGCTCAGCCATTAAGCTGAGCATTTTTTTTCGTTTATATCGAGCGTCAACCATTATGCATTACGCATTGCGCATTATGAATTGTGCATTGTGCATTGTGCATTAGTATGGTCCCTTGTAGGTGATGATTGGCTTTGACTTTTCGGGGTAGTCGGGGAGAACTATTACTTTGGTTTCCTTAGTCACCCACAATTTGAGCCAACGGATGTCCTCGTTGTGGAGGCGGATGCAACCGTGGGAGTGGCGACCGGGCACGGAGCCGGGGGCGTTTGTGCCGTGGATGCCGATGTCGGTCCATGGGCCCGTCTTAAGGTAAATGAACCAGGGGCCGTAACATTTCGAGCCGGTGTCCTTGTAAGTCCAGTCGGTGGAGTTATAGATTCCCCAAATGCCGAAAGTGCCTTCGGGCGTGCGGCTGTCGTCTTTGGCCTGCTTTTGACCGAAGTTGGCGCTCGGGCAGCAGGGGAAAGACTTGATTGTGTCGCCAAATTGGTTATAGACATACAGCCGGCGCTTGCGCTTGTTAACCACAATCGTCACTGGCAATTTGAGCTTGGGCTTCTCCATGACGGGCTTGTCGGCCATAGAATCTACGGCTGTCTGACCGAACGGCCTCCACTTTACGGGCTGTCCGATGGAGTCGTTCATTGCTTCAAACGACGGCGGGAACTTATACGCCAAAGTGGTGCCGGCGAAGCATACGAGAAGCAGGATGATAAGTTTTTTCATTGTCGATGGAAATGTGATGCGGCTGAAAAACTGTGCAAAGTTAGTGAAAATTACTTGAATGACAAAATGTAAGCGCGCAATTCCGTGCCGTTTTCGGCATAATATGTCAGGAAAGAGAAGAAAAGAGCGGAAAAGAGCAGGAAAGTGTGGAAAAGAGCCTGAAAAGTCCTTTGCTCCGGTCTTATTTCGTCAGGCGGGGTGGGGGTAATCATAAAAATGGTTAAATGAGGCGCGGTAATTAAAATAAATTTGCGGCATTGACGTTTTATAGTTAAATTTGCAACAAATACAGATTCGTATAAATAATGAAAACTGCAAAAATCCTATTTTCCGCCTTATTGCTGTTGGCAGTGGTTGCCGGAGCGATGGCGGCGAGTGACCCTGTGTTGATGAAAATCAACGGTCAGAAAGTCAAGCTCAGTGAGTTTGAATATATGTACCATAAGAACAGCGACCAGCAGGTGCAGCCACTTACGCTTAACGAGTATGTGGACATGTTTGTCAATTACAAGCTTAAAGTCCTTGCCGCCGAAGAGGCCGGCATCGACACCACAGCGTCGTTCCGCAAGGAATTTGCGGGCTATCGTGCCGACTTGGCAAAGCCCTATCTTCGCGACCAGTCGGTGGAGGACGACCTTCTCCAGAAGGCTTATCAGCAGGCTGCCGAAGAGGTGCACGTGGCGCACATTATGCTGAATTTGGCGCCTAACTCCGAAGGAGAAAAAGAGTCGTATGCCCGCCTCGACTCCATCCGTAACGAGGTGATTAACAATGGCCAGTCGTTTGAAGTCCTTTGTGAGAAATTCTCAATCGACAACGGCTCGAAGCATAACGGCGGCGACCAAGGCTTTATCGACGGGCAGCGTGGCCTTCCTTATACATTTGTCGATGCCGCGTTCTCCACTCCAGTCGGTGAAATCTCAAAGCCGTTCACAACTCCTTACGGTTACCATATTGTCCGCGTTATCGAACGCCGCCCGTCGCGGGGACAGGTGCAAGCGCGCCATATTTTCAAAAAACTCATGAACGAATACACTCCCGAAGAAGAGGCCCGTATGGTTGCTGTCATGGACTCTCTTTACAATGTGTTGCAGTCGGGGAGTGCTTCTTTTGAGGAAGTGGCGATGAAAAACTCCGAGGACGGCACTGCCCGCAATGGCGGTATGCTCGGATGGTTCGCTCCCGCGCAGATGATTCCCGAATTTTCCGACGTGGTGTTTGCCTTGAAGAACGGCGAGATTTCCAAGCCGTTCAAGACACGTTTCGGCTACCATATCGCGCAACGCCTTAACTGGAAGGGTGTGGGCACATTCGACGAGTTGAAGCCCCAGCTCCTCAACGCCATCCGTGGCGACGAGCGTAGCAACAAAGCCGAACTCGCCCGCCTCGAGCAGCTCAAAAGCGTGTATAAGCCCGCCGTTCAGCGTTCGGCGATGAAAAAGCTCCATGAGGCGCTTGTGGCTAACGGTGGTCTCGATTCTATCGTGACTTCCGACCCGAAGGTGCGCTCGCTCGTGGCAGGCAAAGTGGGCTCGAAGAAAGTGACCCTCGGCGAGGTGTTCGACAAAATGCCGGTGTCTGCTAAAATAAACGCCGACGAAGCCTCGCGCCTGATTGAGGGTTACGTCAACCGCTCCCTCGACCGTTGCACTCTCGAATGTGAAATGGATCATGTCGAAGCCACGAATGCCGACTTCCGCAATCTGGTCAACGAATACCGCGACGGAATCCTGATGTTCGACATCTCCAATCGTAATGTATGGGAGAAAGCGTCGCAGGACAAGGCCGGTCTTGAGGATTTCTTCAAGAACAACCGCAGCAACTATTCATGGCCCGAAGCAAAGTATAAAGGCTATGTGGTTTATGCTACTTCCGACTCCGTGCTCACTGAAGTGAAGGACTATTTGGCTCAGAACCCTGTCAAGGGCGAAGAAATGGCAAAGGCTCTCCGAGCTAAATTCGCCAAGGAAGTGAAAGTCGAAAAGGTGGTGGCAGCCAAGGGCGAAAGCCCTGTGGTGGATAACATCGCATTCGGCGGAACCGCACCCGACGAAAAAGGGCGTTGGAAATTCTTCTTCAGTCCGGAGGGTAAGCTTATCGCCGCCCCTGAGGAGGCTGCCGACGTGCGTGGCCCCGTCACAACTGACTATCAGAACTATCTTGAGCAGCAATGGGTGAAATCGCTCCGCGACAAGTATAAAGTGGAGGTTGACCAAAAGGTGCTCAAAATGGTGAAATAAAGTGTCTTTCACTTAAAATCCGCATCCAAAGAATATCCTTTCTGAGTTCCCTGAAAGGCAATTAATGGGAGTCCCGTAAGACAATTCGTTTCATCTTTGTTTTTCTGCTCCGTCGACACATCGCGACGGAGCTTTTTTTGCATCGCAATGGACCTCTCCGTTTTTTTTGCCGGCCTATTTTTTTTCGATTATTCGAGCATTCGATTATTCGAATATTAGAGCATTTGAGTATTAGAGCATTCGAGTATTCGAGCAATCGATTCTTCGAAAATCCTTAATCCGGCCCTTTTAAACTCTAAACTCTCCCCTCTCAACTTTTAATTAATAACAATTAACTAAAAAATAGGGGAGTGGAGGGGGCGTAAGTCGAAAAAAAATAGTAATTTTGAAAGATAAAACCGCCGCTTCTGTTGCGTAGCGGCTTGTTTTGATATGGTTAACAATCAACTATCAGATAAAAGTGAAAGTTAAAGTATTGACATTGAGTTTGTTGGCGGCGGTAGTGGCGCTTGTGGCCATTGCCAAAGACAACAATGTCGCCGAAGAGGTGGCGTGGGTGGTAGGTAACCAACCGATCTACAAGTCGGAAATTGAGGACGCTTACCGGCAGATGCTTTCCGAGCGCCAGACAATCAAAGGCGACCCCTATTGCGTAATCCCCGAACAGTTGGCCATTGAGAAGCTTTTCCTGCATCAGGCTGAGCTTGACACCGTGGAGGTGTCGGATGGAATGGTGGCTCAGCAAGTTGACAGCCGCATCAATTTCTTCGTCACCAATCTCGGTTCGAAGGAAAAGGTGGAGCAGTATTTCAACAAGCCCATGCCCAAGTTGCGCGAAGAACTGACCGACATTATGCGCAATCAATATCGGATTCAAGAGGTGCAACGTTCGCTCACCAAAAACATCAAGCCCACGCCCTCCGACGTGCGCCGTTATTTTGACGGTCTGCCGGTGGATAGCGTTCCCTATGTGCCTTTGCAGGTTGAGACGCAGATCATCACCATCAATCCAGTGATTCCTCGGCAGGAGATTGAAGAGGTGAAGGCAAAGCTCCGCGACTTCTCCAGGCGCATCGCTAGCGGTGAGTCAGACTTCTCCACACTCGCAATCCTTTATTCCGAGGACGGAAGTAGCACTTATGGCGGTGAGATAGGGTTTAAGGGACGCGGTCAGCTCGTGCCGGAATATGCAGCTGTGGCGTTTAACCTAAACGACACAAAAAAGGTGTCGAAAATAGTTGAAACCGAATACGGCTTCCATATCATCCAACTTATTGAGAAGCGCGGCGACCGCGTCAACACCCGGCATATCCTCCTCAAGCCCCGTGTTTCTGACAAGGACCTCAGCGATGCGATTGTGCGCCTCGACTCAGTTCGCAACGACATCCTTGCCGGCAAATTCTCCTTTGAGGAAGCAACACAATACGTTTCGCACGACAAGGACACCAAAAACAGCCGTGGCGTGATGGTCAACGACGAGAATGGCACCACCCGCTTTGAAATGTCGCAACTGCCTCAGGAGGTGGCCCGTACGGTCAACGGGATGAATGAAGGAGAAATCTCCAAACCGTTCATCATGAAAGATCCGAAGCGCAACCGCGACGTGGTGGCCATTGTCAAACTCACGCGCCGCATCCCCGCCCACAAAGCCAACCTGTCGGACGATTATCAGCAAATCAAAGGCATGTTCGAGGCCGCCGAAAGGCAGCGCATTGTCAAAGAGTGGACCGAAAAGAAAATCAAGGACACTTACGTCAGAATCGAGGACGACTGGCGTAACTGCCAGTTCTCCCACTCCGGTTGGATAAAACAATAACACAGTCGATTCACCACGCCGCATCGTGATGAGCAGTCGTCGTCAAGGGAAGACAATGCCACGCCGCCACAACATAGTGTTTGCGGTGGCGGCATTGTTGCTTATCCCCTCGCTCCTCGCGCAAAATGCCGTTGATAAGCAGAAGTCAGCTGCCCCGTCGGCCCAGAAAGCGCCGACATCCGCCAAGGTTCAACCCGCCGCTCAAGTTCAGCCTTCCGTCAAAGCGCAGCCTTCCGCTCAAGGGAAAAATGGTCAAGCCGCTCAGCAGGGTCAGAAGCCTGCCGACATCAAGCCAATTGTGCCGTCGGCCAACCGTTACGAGCCGGGAAAGGTGTTTCTCGAATACGCCGACCGCCTCTATATGGATCAGTCGGTAAGTCCCGACTATCAGGTGCTTGCGGGCAACGTGCGCTTCCGCAAGGGAGGTATGCTTATGTATTGCGACAGCGCATATTTCTACGACAAGACCAACTCGCTCGACGCCTTCGGCAACATCCGCATGGTGCAGGGCGACACCCTTTCGGCCTCGGCGAATCTACTGTATTACGACGGAAACATGGAAATGGCACGATTCCGGCGCAACGTCGTTTTGCGCAACCGCGAAGTGACACTCCGCACAGATTCGCTAAACTACGACCTCCGCGCGAATCTCGGCTACTTCGACCACCGCGGCACTATCAACGACTCCCGCAACACACTTACCTCCGTATATGGAGAGTATAGCCCCAGCACGAAAGAGGCTGAATTCCGCGACAACGTCGTACTGACCAACAACGACGACGGCTATAAAATGTACACCAATCTCCTCCAATACAACACCGACACACACATTGCGCATATCGTCGATCAGACGACAATCGTAGGCGACAGCGCCACTATCTACACCACCCGTGGCGACTACAACACCGACCACGACTCGGGATGGCTCTACAACCGGTCGCTCGTCAAAACCCGACGCGGCAATACTCTCACCGGCGACACCCTCTTCTACGACCGCCCTGGTGGCGAGGGCGAGGCCTTCGGCGAAATCATCATGACCGACTCCGCAAAATGCGTCACCCTCGAAGGGGATTATGGCTACTATAACGAGGCTGCCGATTCGGCCTACGTCATCGGCCGCTGCCGAGTGATGGAGTATTCCAAAGCCGACACTCTTTTCGCCCACGGCGACACGATACGCGCCTACACTGCTCCCGACTCCAGCCGCGTGATTATCGCTTACCCGCATGTGCGTTTCTGGCGGGTCGATATTCAAGGGCTCTGCGACTCGATGAGCTTCACCGAGCGCGATTCGATGCTTATGATGTATCGACACCCGATAATCTGGAACGAGGGTCGTCAGGTGAACGGAAACCTTATCGCCGTCCATTTCAACGATTCCACCGCCGACTGGGCTCGTCTGCCCGAAACGGGGATGATGATCGAACACGTCGAGGCCGAGTTTTACGACCAACTCTACGGCAAAGAAATGTTCGCCCGATTCGATGGCAAAAAAATATCGACACTTGACGTCAACGGTAACGTTCAGGCTATAATGCTTCCCCAGGAGAACGATTCTACTTATAATAAACTTGTGACTGCGGAGAGCAGTTTTCTTCATATTGACTTCGTGTCGAACAATGAAATCGAACGGTTGAAGATGTGGCCGGAAGTGACTGGGACGGTGTTCCCCTTGTTCATGGTGAAGAAGGGCGACATATATCTTCCCCAATTCAAATGGTACGATGACGTGCGCCCCAAAGACAAGGACGACATCTACCCCAAGCCAGAGGTCGATGCCCTTTTCGCCGAACCCGACCCGTCGCAACGCCGCTCCGTTAGCCGGTAGAATTTGTGCGGCATTATCTGTGAAAATGGATTATTTGCATAAATCTGTGTCACCGAATAAACAAAAACAATAAAAACACTTGTAAGTGCCGCAGGCTCTGCGAGCCCATTCTTCGCCATTCGCTCAAGTTCTGTTTATGCGGGGGCATAACAGCCCTTGACCGATGCCGAAGAATAGCCTTTGGCTGCCAGCACATCCAAGCAAAAACAAAAAAAAAGCCGCGACGACGGAACACATGCATATTCCTTGTTCTCCAGTCCCAATAATAACTCATACTGGTCAGGTCTGAGGCGCTCGTTAGCCTTACATTCCACCAATACATCATTGATGACAATGGAATCGACGCAGTGTTTGTGTTTTCATTGTTTTTTGTGAAAATGAAAACACAGGAATTTACAGGTGAGCATGGAATTTGTGCGGAATTATCTGTGAAACCGAAAAAACTTTTTGGGAGTGGTGGGGAAAATTTGCGAGCCGAAATCAAAGTTTTTGTCAGTGGATGTGACAAAATGAAAGTAAAATCGGCGCTGAACGCTCACGGTTGACATTGGTTGCTTGACAAATGTCAGAAATAGGCTGAAATTTTCTGTCGTTTTTATTTTCCGTATTTCGATTTTTATGCCTATATTTGCGATAGAATTTTAACCCAAACAACTATAATATGGATATAAACAAAATTATGGCCTCCCTCGAGGCTAAACACCCCGGCGAAAAAGAATATCTTCAAGCCGTGCGTGAAGTGTTAATGTCGGTAGAAGACGTTTACAACCAGCATCCTGAGTTTGAAAAAGCCCGCATCATCGAGCGCATGGTGGAGCCCGACCGCATCGTCACCTTCCGTGTGACGTGGGTTGACGACCGCGGCGAAGTGCAGACCAACCTCGGCTATCGTGTGCAGTTCAACAATGCCATCGGTCCGTACAAAGGCGGCATCCGTTTCCACGCATCGGTGAACCTCTCAATTCTCAAATTCCTCGGTTTCGAGCAGACATTCAAAAACGCTCTCACCACACTCCCGATGGGCGGCGGCAAAGGCGGTTCCGACTTCTCGCCGCGTGGCAAGAGCGACGCTGAAATCATGCGTTTCTGCCAAGCGTTTATTCTCGGCCTTTGGAAGAATCTCGGTCCCGACCGAGATGTGCCCGCAGGCGACATCGGCGTGGGCGGACGCGAAGTTGGCTATATGTACGGTATGTACAAGAAACTCGTTGACGAGCACACCGGCACATTCACAGGCAAAGGCCTCGAATTCGGCGGCAGCAAAATCCGTCCTGAAGCCACCGGCTTCGGCGCTCTCTACTTCGTTGAGAAGATGCTCGCCCGCCTCGGCCAGACCATTGAAGGTAAGACTGTGGCTATTTCCGGCTTCGGCAACGTGGCATGGGGCGCCGCATTGAAGGCAACTCAACTCGGAGCGAAGGTCGTGACCATTTCCGGCCCCGATGGCTATGTATATGACCCGACTGGCATCAGCGGCGAAAAAATCGACTATATGCTCGAGCTCCGCGCGTCAGGCAACGACGTTGTGGCTCCTTATGCCGAACGCTATCCCGAAGCTACATTCTTCGAAGGCCGCAAACCGTGGGAACAAAAAGTCGATATCGCTCTTCCGTGCGCCACACAGAACGAGGTCAACGGCGACGATGCCGCAATGCTTGTCAAGAACGGCACTCTCATCGTGGCTGAAGTATCCAACATGGGCTGCACACCCGAGGCCATCGACACATTCATCAACAACCGCACAATCTACGCTCCCGGCAAGGCTGTCAACGCCGGCGGCGTGGCCACTTCCGGCCTCGAAATGAGCCAGAACGCCATGCACATCTCTTGGAGCGAAGAAGAGGTTGACCAACGTCTGCACGGCATCATGAACGATATCCACGAGCAATGCGTCAAATATGGCACAGAGCCTGACGGATTTATCAACTACATGAAAGGTGCCAACATCGCGGGCTTCATGAAAGTGGCCCATGCGATGATGGGACAAGGCATCATTTGATTGAATTTAACGGCAGGGACGGGCAATAAAACCCGCCCCTGTTTCGTTATATTATTGTATTACCAATACACTTTATTTTTACTCTAATCTCATCCACAACGAGAGAACACTCTCACGAAGACTGTTGTCTTCACCGGCATTAAGGCACCAACTCCACTCTCTTGCCGAGATGCCAAAAAGAAAAGGACGGCGAGGCTGTTGCACCGCCGCCCTTTTTTCGGTCGCCATTGCGTTGAACACATCGTCGCGCGACGTAATTGGGGGTAAATGATTATGTCATCTCAATCATTTCTCAGTCTAAATATACGGGAAGATCATATATTTGGACCAACACAGTCCAGAAGTCAAAGTATTCAAAAGGCCGGTCGATTGATTCCTTGTTGGCTGAATCATAAATCACGGCCTCTCCTAATGAAACGATATTATAATTCTCGTCAATCACGGCATCGGGATAATACTTATACGACACTCGGGGTTTTATGATAAAATGACCTATTGGGTAAGTGGCACTGATTGTCCATTTGCAAAATGGCGTAGAGTCGGAATGCCAAACCGATACCTCTTTGCCTGGCAGACCTTCCATATCGAATTTCATGTCAATTTTCTTCCAATTGTCAGGGTCGGCCCAGTTGTCATCTTCGGTAGTTTGGAAAACATCGATGGTGAATTGAAAATCAGAGACAACTACCCAATGTCTAGGTGTATAAATTTCGAAAGGATTAAATTCGAGAGATGAGTTAAAGACATAGTAATATGTCAATGGTTTGCTTAACTCATGGTTATATCTCAAGTTGAAAAATGAATTATTGTCATTGAAACAAAAGTAAACAAACGGAGATGAGAACAAATCCCTGTATCTTGAGCCATATTTGATTTCATCCTTATGGCAGCCTGTGAATGTAGGGCACGCCAAACAAACTATTAATGCCGATAATAAATGTTTTTTTAATGTCTTTTTCATCGCTGTTTATGAGTTTAATGTTTAACAATTATTTTCTTTGTATATTCGCAGTCTCCTCGTGTTACTCGGATTACATAAACTCCGTTAGCCAAGCCGGATTTTGTCAACTGCCGTATTTGTGCTATTTTATCTTGTAGGTCTAACGCTTCCATCGTTTTCTCGATTGACTTGCCTTTAGTGCCGCAGATAAGAAGAGAGTTAAGCGGAGCCACTTCGTAGCCATCGCTTGTACGGTAATAATTGGAAATAAAAAAATTTCCCGGCATTGACTGCAACTTGGTTTTTGTCGTGTTGCCGATTGTTTTGTAATCGTTTGTCAGTACCCCATGGTTTTCCGACAGATTCAATACAACAAATTTGTCGGGAATTTTTTCCATCTTGTCGAGGGGATTAGACGCAAATAAAGGCGAGCCAATGCCAATAGACAAGATAATGGAAATGAATGGTTTAGAAAAAGATTTCGCATTCATAAAACATAATTTTTTAAAGTTATTAAAAAGATTTAGGTTATTGTGGCGTTCACAATACACCGGTTTACACTGCAAATATACAATAATTATTCTAAAACAAGCCATTAATCTCAAATAATTCATGACAGGGTGAATTTAAGCATAATAAGTTGGTTCGGCTTTCGTATGCCCCAAGAATGACAACGTTGTGAGGATTTTCTGCCCTGACTTCCATTAGTGCGATTCTTGACAATTATGTTTTTCAACATAATAAAAACGGGCATTTTTGCGGCGTTTTTCATTTCGTACAATAAACCCCCAATTTCGTACAACTCCACTTTTTTTATTTGGTGGGCGACGGAATCGGTTGTAATTTTGCAGTGTGATTAAATAGTAATAGTACTTACAATACAGCTTATATTCTTTGCAATTCATTAAAAAAATATTGCCGACGTTACCCTGTGAAGGATCAACGTCGGCAAGTTTTTTTTGTGATTCGCTTTCTCGCTCCATTGGCGGTTTGTCAGCCTTTTTCGATATATTCGCGGGGAGAGAGGCCCGTTTCCTTTTTGAAGTATTTTCCGAAGAACGACTGGTTGGGGAAGTTGAGCCTCGAGCTGACCTCTTTTATCGACATCGACTGATCTTTGAGCAGCAGTTTGGCCTCAAGAATCACGTAGGAGTTGATCCATTGGTGGGCTGTGCGGGTTGAAGTCTCTTTCAACACCGAAGAAAGGTGTTTGGGGGTGACGCAAAGGCTGTCGGCGTAGAAAGCGACATCGCGGTGTTGACGGTAGTTTTGTTCCACAAGGGTGACGAAATTGAAAAGCATCTCCATTTTCCGTCGGCTGACGTTGCTTTCATCCTTGATGTGGCTTGAATAAAGGCTCAGCGTCTCGTAGAACATAGATTCGCAAAGCGAGCGGACTATATTCTCGTGGTAGATGATGTGGGTGTCGTCGATTTTCCGACGAATAAGATTGAAGAATTGAAGCTGGTCGGTGAGTTCTTGCCGGGTGAGCCTGATGAGCGGGTTGTTGAGGAAATAAATGGCGCAGGAGACTATCTTCGAGAAAGAGGGGAGGGCTTCGTTGAGGATTTCTCCGTCGAGGGCAATGAAAAATCCTTTGAAATCGTCCGACACTGAATAGCTGTTTATGATATGTCCGGGGCGGAGCACCATCAGCGAAGATGGCACGAGCGAGAACGGCTTCATGTCGATGGTGACGTCGATTTTGCCGTCGGAGCAAACAGCCAGCAGGATGACGTTCAGCCTTGCGGGGGTGGAGTAGCGGGGCAAGTCGGCGAATTTGTCGAAAAGTTTGATTTTATCGCCGAAACTGATGCCTGACGAGGCGAAGGCGATGTCGTAGTTTTGGGCGTTTTGCTTAATAGTTCCCATAAGGGTTAGAAAAAAGAGTGTAGAGATGTTAAACTGAGCGCAAAATTAGCAAACAGTTGACAAAACTCAAAGCGAATTGCGAAAAAATCATTATCTTTGCATTTTATAAGGTGTGCGGCAAATCCGTGCGACAACAAAACAGACAAGCGACTCGGCCGATGTTAAAGATAAAGCGACTATATTTGTTTATGCTCAAGAGCTTTTTGCCCTTGTTTGCCATGACATTTTTCATCTGCTTGTTCATCGTGCTGATGCAGTTTTTGTGGAGGTATATCGACGACCTTGTCGGCAAGGGGCTTGATGTGGCCACGCTTGGGGAGCTGTTTTTCTATGCGGCGGTGTCGATGGTTCCGATGGCGTTGCCGTTGGCGATATTGCTCGCGTCGTTGATGACTTTCGGCAACTTGGGCGAGAAATTCGAGCTGACGGCGATGAAGGCGTCGGGCATATCGCTGCTGAAGGTGATGCGGCCGCTTATTGTGTTTTTGGCATTCGTGGCAATCGGGGCGTTTTACTTTCAGAACTACGCCCTGCCGTATGCCCAGACCAAGATGTGGACATTGCTCTTCTCGGCTCGGCAGAAGTCGCCGGAGCTTGACATTCCCGAAGGCGTGTTTTACGACCAAATCGACGGCTACAACATATTCGTGGAAAAGAAGGACCGACAGACCGGCACGCTCCACGACGTGATGATATATGATGTGTCGCGCGGTTTCGACAACACGTCGATTATCGTGGCCGATTCAGGCAAAATGAGCGTCACGGAGGATAAGACGCATCTTTTTCTCCGCCTTTACAACGGCGAGTCGTTCGAGAATCTGCGTTCGCAGGGAGGGATGGGCATGGAAAATGTCCCTTATCGCCGCGAATCGTTTTCTTCGAAAGAAATCCTCATCGCGTTCGACGCCAATTTCACGCGAATGGACGAAAGCGCCATGCGCAACCAATATGTGGGCAAGAACATTGCGGAACTCCGGCAGACCATCGATTCGGTGCAAGAGCGTGTTGACAGTATCGGCTCGGTTTATGCCGACGAGTTGCGCCGTTCTCAAAACATGGGCATAATGCCCACGCGCCGCGAATACAAGGGCTCTACTGTGGTCGATGTGAAGAACCCCGACGTCGTTCTCGTAAGCCCTCTCAATGTCGATTCGGTGTTCAGCGCGCAGGGTGCTGGCCGCCGGTTGAACTATTTGCAGCAGGCCCTTATAAAGGCTAACCGTCACAAGCAGGACTGCGAATTTCGTGCGATGTCGATGACTGACGATTTGAGGACAATCCGTCGTCACGGAATTGAGATGCATAAGAAATTCACGCTCTCGTTGGCGTGCCTCGTGTTCTTCTTTATCGGTGCTCCTCTTGGAGCTATCATCCGCAAGGGTGGTTTGGGCGCTCCGTTGGTAATTTCCGTTATCCTGTTCATCATCTATTACATCATCGACAACACCGGCTTCAAGATGGCACGCGAAGGCCACGTCGAAGTGTGGATGGGGATGTGGATTTCATCGGCTGTGTTGCTGCCGTTGGGAGTGTTCCTCACCTATAAGGCGGTGAACGACTCGGCTGTGTTCAACATCGACACCTACCGCAATTTCTTCCACCGAATTTTAGGCCGTCGTCAAAAACGTGCGGTCAGCCAGAAGGAGGTGGTGATTGAGCCTATTCGTCCTGCTCAGGCTCTGCAGCACATACAGTGTCTTGAGGATAGAATCGTTTCGTTCACGTCAGGTGTCAGATTGCCATTGTCTTACAGCGACTTTTGGAAAAAGGGACTTGACCGCCCGACAGTGAAAGAAATTGCCGCCGCGACGGAAGCGCTCGTCGATGAGATGTCGAACACCACCGACAAGCATATCCTCGCCGGTCTGGAAAAAATTCCGATTGTGCGCAACCTCCTCTTGTATCAGCCCT
>CADBML010000088.1 GCA_902795825.1 uncultured Bacteroidales bacterium | reverse complement strand
TAGGGGAGGATTTCCCATGGCTTGATGCTTCGTGTCGCACCTAATCGGCAACCGCGAAATCTGACCGCATTATTCATTGAGCATTGTGCATTATTCATTGAGCATTGTGCATTATTCATTGAGCATTGTGCATTATTCATTGAGCATTGTGCATTATTCATTGAGCATTATGCATTGAGCATTGTTCAGATGATGATAATTCCGTGGTTGATGGCGTAGCGCACCAGCTCGACTGAGTTGTGGATTCCAAGTTTGCGGAAAATCGCGTTTTTGTGGGTCTCGATAGTCCGGGGGCTGATAAAAAGGCGTTCGGCGATTTCGTGGCAGGTCAACCCTTGGGAGCATAGTTCCACCACTTCCTGCTCGCGTTTTGAGAGTTGGACTGGTACATCGGCTTTCGACACCTTTATGTCGTAGATAAGGTGTGCGATGTCTTTGCCGTAGTAGTGGACCCCTTCGGTGGCAGAGATGACGGCGGCGACGATTTCGTCAACGTCGGCTTGTTTTGAGAGGAATCCGTCGGCATCGTATTGAATTGCCTCTTGGATGATTTCCTGCGACGAAGAGGATGAGAGCATCACAACCGGCAGATTGGGATGGCGGCGCTTGATGATGCGTAGCGCGTCGAGCCCGGGTGTCTTTGGCATGATAATGTCGAGAAGCACCACATCGACCGGTTCTTGGCTTATGTGCTGAAGGAGTTCATCGATGTCGTCGGTATGAAAACAGATTGTGATTTCACTTTCCGTGTTGTCGAACAAGGCTTTCATGGCCCGGCAAAAGAGAGTGTGGTCGTCAACGAGAGCCACTTTGATTTTCGAGGTGTTGTTCATGACTGTAATTTTTTCGATTTTGCGAAGGCCACGCGAATGGCGGTGCCTTTGCCGTTTATTCTGTGTTCGGGGGCGAGCGAAATCTCGCCGTTATTCATTTTTGTGAGGTTTTCGCATATAATCAGCCCATATCCGATTCCCGCCTCACCGGCGGTGCCGAGCGAGGAATTGACTGTGGTGTTGAATAGCTTGTCGGCGATTTCGGGCTTGACGCCAATTCCTTTGTCGATGACATAGAAGGCGAAATTGTCGCCTTCTTCGGCAACCTTCAGGATGATGTCGTTGCCGTTGGCGGAATACTTTATCGCGTTATGCAGGAGGTTCCGTAGGATAGTCATAAACATTTGACGGTCGGCATAGACAAAGACGTGCTGGGCGGGAATGTCGTGGACGACGGTCATCTGCTTCTGAGAAAGTGTCTCTCTGAGCAGCTTTTGGGTTTCGTCGATTGCGGGAATGGCATCGAAGTTGATTTTCGACACCGGCATCGAGCCGATTTGCAGTTTGCCCCAACTGAGAAGGTTCGACGTCATTTGGAGCTGATTGCTGATGCTGCTCATGATGTTGTTCAGCAATTCCTGCGATTCCTTCCTGTCATCGCCGAGGCTGTTTTTGAACATTTTGATGGAAGTCATCAGGGTGATGAGCGGGCTGCGGATTTCGTGGGACACGAGCGAGAGGAGACGCTCGCGTTGGCGGCGCAATTGGTGCTCTTGCGCGGCGAGCTTTCGGTAGCGTACAATCATCACGGCTGTTGTCGCGGCGAGGAGGGTGGTGACTAAAGCCACGATAGCGAGGATTATTATGTCGCGTCGGTTGTCCTCGATGTCGGAGAACTGCCGGTTGATTATGGCTTCTTTTTCGGCGGTTTCGTATTTGACGCGCATTTCCGACAACTTAGCCCTCGCACTTTCGTTGATGAGCGAGTCGTTTAGAATATGGTGCTTGTCAAGATAGTCGATGGCTATGGATAAGTCTATGTGGCGGTAGGCCTTGTGCAGGAGGTCGTAAATCGAGTTGAGGATGTATCTGTTGCCGTTTTTGTCGGCCAAATATTCGCCTTGTCTAAGGACGGCGATGGCTTGATTCAGGTCGCCCTTTTCGAGCAAAAGCTCACCGAGGTTTTTATATACGGCGGCAAGGGAATATTCGTCGTTGTGCTTTTTTAGAAGGCCGACGGCACGTTGGTAGGTTGTGTATGCCTCGGCGTTGTTGCCGAGAGCCATTTGGCAGTTGCCTATCACGGCAAGCCGGCGTCCTTGTCGTGCTTCATCGCCGGCGATGCTGTCGATTCGGTAGGCGCGCTTGGCGAATTCGAGCGCCTCTTTGGTTTTGTCGAGCTTGGCATAGATTTCCGCGGCCATGGCGTAGCGGATGGAAAGCGCGGCGTTGTCGCCGTCCGACACCTCGCGTTCGAGCGAGATGGCGTGGTCGATACACGCTTTGGCGGATTCGTTCAGGCCGAAACTGACGTAGATGGCGGCAAGGTTGTTGTAGTCGCTCGACAGGTCGTGTTTGTTGCCGCGGATTTCGTCTATTTCAATCACTTGGCGCGCGGCGTCGGCCGCATCTTCAAACCGACCTGTCCGCTGTCCGGCGGCGGAAATCAGCGACAGGGTGTTCGACAACACAATCGTGTCGTTCATCTTGCGCGCCAGTTCGGCGGCCTTTTTGCCCTCGCTTAAAGCAAGTTCGTATTCGCTGTTGACATAATGCCGTTTTGCCATTGCGGCCTCGATGTGGAGCCGCTTATGCTCGCTTGAAGGCAGTTGATTGAACACGGGGACTGTGTCGCAAACGTTTTCCTTTACCAACAGGTCGAACAGCACGGCGGCCGACGGCTGGTTGAAGTCGCCTTGGCGTGCGAGTTCATTATATAGGGTGGCGACTTTGTCGGAGCCTTTGTTTGCTCCGGCCGAAGCGAACGACAACATAACGACTGCCGCGATTACGAGCATTTGTCGCTGTTTGTTTTGATTTCTTTTGTTAGTAAGATTCATAAAATTGTGTGTCATTTTGTCGTTCCGGATTTCCCGCTTGGGGAGGTCAGTCAGGAAGAGTTATTCGATGATTTCTTCGGTCACTTGTTCCGAATTGATTTCGGCTGCTTTGTCGAGCAGGGGCTGAAGTGCGTTGAAGTAAGCGTCCTGCGTGGCCTTGGGCAGTGTCTCGACTTTGGAGTTGACGTTTCCGAGGAGCTCGTTGATTCGTTGGAATGCGATGTCGGAGATGGCTTTGCGGCTGTCGAATTCGTCGCGGCTGACGATCACTTGTCCCACTTCCTCCGCCACGGCGGTCCAGTCGGCGTCGGGCTTGAGGGTGTCGATGCGTGCGGCAGTTTTTGAGAAGTCGGCGAGGAGAGAGTCGCCCGGGTCGAACGCGTGGGCCAGGCTGTCGGCGCGCGCTATGCTGTCGGCAGTGGCCTTTTCCTTGTCGGACGACGCGCACGATGCGCCTGCCATAATTGCCAATGCCAATGCTATGCTAAGAGCTGTTCTTGTGGCTTTCATGCTGTTTGTTTTATGAAAAAACCCCGAGCAACGGGTATGTCCCTCGGGGCTTTTCGGTCGTTTTTAGAAATTTAGGAGTTGTTAGCTTTTAAGCTTCCATTCGTTGTTGACGAGCACAAGGTTGTAGGTGGTCTCGACGGGAGCTTCATCTTTGCCATAAACGAGGTCGGCCTTAACAGTTGCTGATTGGCCGTCTTCGGCGATTTCTTCGCTCTTGATTGTCCATGATTTCAAACCGCCTTTTTCATCGGCTGCCTTGAAAGCTTTGTCGGCGATGGATTCCATCATTGATTTCTGTGAATCATCAACTTGGAGAAGAGCCACATAGCCTTTGCTGTCCTTGTTCTGGATGCAGGTGAGTGCTTTTTCCACGGTTGCTGTGGGGGATGCGGGTTCGCCGCAGCTGCCGAGAACTACCATTGCGCAGATAACTGCTACGAGAGAAAGTAATTTTTTCATTTTGCTTAAAATTTTAAGTGAATAAAAAAGATGAATTAAAAAGAGTATATTTTCTGAAATTTATCAGTTTCGATGATGTCGGACGGCATTACCGATTGGTGGTCCATCCATTGGGCTTTATGGCGCGGCTTGATGTGGAGAGGGTCGCCGGCGCGGTCGAACGAGTAAAGAATAAGCTCAGTGCAATACATTTTTGTCGTATCGGCAAGGTTGAACTCGCTGTCGAAGAGGGTGTTTCTGTTATATACGCCAAGCGCTATTTCTCCGGCTTTGCGGGCCACGACCGAATCGGGATGGCGGCTGATTTGACCGTAGATGGCATTCTTGCGGATGAAGAATTTCTGTGGCGTCTCCATCTTCACGCGGTCAACGTCGCCTTCAAATTCCGGCTCGTCGGGAACGGCGTGGACAATCATCTTCGTCCCATTGTTGTCGACCACGATGCCCACATGTGAAAAGTTGCCGCCGTGGTCGGCAATCATCACAGCGCGGCTGTCGAGGCTGCCTCCGCAGCGAAACGCCAAATCCCCCGCGCGCAGCTCGATGCTGTCGGGAAATATGCTCTCATTCTCGTCGCCCGCCGATGATGCGCAACTTGAAACGCAAGAGATACATGCTGCCGCTGCAGTCGCAATCAGTAGTGGAACAAACGCCTTTGCCATTCTGTTGTTTCTTCGATTGCTGTGATTATTGATTTCTTTGCTTATTCTTTCGCAAATTTAGACATATTTTTTGAAATGACAATAGTTTTTTTGCGGTTTTTGGCGTTTTTGTCGCGTTCCCGACGACGTAATGCGCTGTGGATTCCTGATTTTGCCCTGTCCGGTCGGGCGGGATTCGCTTGTCGTCGCGTGGCGGACCGCCAAGCCGATGGCTGCTATCGGCGCGTCGGGTGGAGCGCGTCGATGTCGGCGGATGTCAGTGATGTCACTGTGGGAGGGGCGGAGCTCGGCGGTTTTGGCCTCTTGCGTGGCTGTTTTTCTAGAAAAATATACTTAAATCGGCCGAATTTAACAATTATTAACCAAGATTTCGGGCAAGTCGCAAAAAAAAAGCGAATAAAACGCAAAAAATAAGTGATTTCTTGCGGATAATTAAAAAAAAAATACGAAATTTGCACTTGCAAAATTCAGAGTAACGTATTCAGGTCAGTTTCTGAATCGAAAAGACAATTAACTTAAATAAATACAAAAATGACAAAAGCAGAACTCGTAAACGAAATCGCAAAAGCCACTGGTGTTGAAAGAGCAGCCACGCTTGCAGTTGTAGAAAAAATGATGGAAACCGTAAAGGATTCATTGGCCAACGGTGAAAATGTTTATCTCCGCGGATTTGGAAGCTTCATCGTGAAAACCCGTTCGCAGAAGACCGCGCGTAACATTTCACAGAACACCACCATCATCATTCCTGAACACAAGATTCCCGCTTTCAAGCCCTCGAAGGTTTTCTTGGAAGAGGTTAAATAATCTCGTCAAGATTTCAATAAGTTTTCCTTTTATCCACGCTCCAGCGTCAATTAACCCCTATTAGTAACAAAAAAAGCGTATAATTTATGCCAAGCGGAAAGAAAAGAAAAGGCCACAAAATGGCCACCCACAAACGTAAAAAACGCCTACGTAAGAATCGTCATAAGAAGAAATAAGATTCTACGGAATCGGCGGTTTATCGCAATCGCGAATTGACAAAAAGGAAAATGCGGAGGACAAATGGCAAGTGGAGACCGGAAGATTCTCATCTTGTCATTGTTCTCTGTTTTTTCAATTAACTAAGCCTTACGGCTCAATATGACCGATTAATGGCTTTAAATCATTGTAAAACAATAGAATGAAAAGTGAACTTATCATTGATGTCAGGCCTACGGAAGCGTCGATAGCGCTTTTGGAGGACTCTCGGCTCGTCTCGATGCAGAAAGAGAGCCGCGACAGCGCCTACTCTGTCGGCGACATCTACCTCGGGAAGGTGAAAAAGCTTCTTCCGGGACTGAATGCCGCCTTCATCGACGTGGGCTACGATAAGGAGGCTTTTCTTCACTATCTCGACCTCGGCTCGCAATTCGCCTCTTTTAAATCATTTATAGCCAACCAACTCGCCAATCCGCATCTCGCCACCCCGCTCTCAAAGACTAAACTCCTTCCCGACATTGACAAGCGGGGAGTGATTGCCGACCAGTTGGAGCAGGGAATGCCCATCCTTGTGCAAATAGCCAAGGAACCGATATCAACTAAAGGTCCGCGCCTTTCTGCCGAACTCTCATTTATCGGCCGTTATCTTATCCTTACCCCCTTTAACGACCGAATATCGATTTCGCAAAAAATCAAATCGACTGAAGAAAAACTCCGCTTGCGGCAGCTGGTGGAGAGCATACGTCCGAAAAATTTCGGCGTGATTGTCCGCACATCGGCCGAAGGTAAGCGTGTGGCCGAGTTGAATCATGAGATGAGGACACTGCTAAAGTCGTGGGAAGACACCCTCGACCGCCTTAACGGAGCCAAACCTCCCGTGAGAGTGTTTGAAGAGGAGAGCCGTGTCGTCGGAATGGTGCGCGAAGTGTTTTCGCCAACGTTCGAGAGCATTTACGTCAACGACATCGAGACTCGCGACCAAATACGTAAGTACGTCAGCATCATCGCTCCCGAAAATGTCGATATCGTCAAGCTCTACGACGGCGATATTCCCATCTTCGACCACTTTAACATCACTCGCCAGCTCAAATCCTCGTTCGGAAAAACCGTGTCGCTCAAGCAGGGCGCATACATTATTATTGAGCATACCGAGGCCCTTCATGTGGTAGATGTGAACTCCGGCAACCGTGTGAAAGGCGGAATTGACCAGGAAACAAACGCTCTGGAAGTGAATCTCCGTGCCGCCGACGAAATTGCCCGTCAGCTTCGTCTGCGCGACATGGGCGGTATTATCGTGGTTGACTTCATCGACATGAACAAGGCCGAGCATCGCCAGCAGCTCTATGAACACATGAAGGAGCGCATGGCCAACGACCGCGCGCGCCACAACATCCTTCAGCTCAGCAAGTTCGGATTGATGCAAATAACCCGCCAGCGTGTCCGCCCAGTGCTTGATATCACTACGGCCGAAGAGTGTCCGTCGTGTTTCGGAAAAGGACATGTGCAGCCGTCGCTTCTTTTTACCGACACGCTTAAGGAAAAAATAGAGTATCTCGTCAACGGCCTGAAGATGAAAGATTTCATCGTCTATGTGCATCCGTTTGTCGATGCTTACCTCAAAAAAGGTCTGTTCTCGAAGTATCACCGGCTGAGGATGTCGCTTCACCGCTCTTTCAAGTTGGTTCCCGACCAGTCGCTGGCTTACTTGCAGTATCGTGTTGTCGATAGTAACAAAAACGAGGTTGACATAAAAGAGGAAAAAGATCTCGAAACGTCGTCGACCAAGTCGAAAACAAAAACGAGCAAACGTGTTAGTGAAGAATAAATCTTCTTGTTAAACTACAAAAAAATGGGTGACACAGTCGCCCATTTTTTTTTCGCTGGCTTCCGATCTTTTCCCCGGAGTCTTTTTTAAGTTCGATATTGGCTTAGCACAAATGACAAGTGTGCCAACGACGCGAAAAACGGTTGTAAATGGTGTGATTATAAACCCTCAAAAATGCTACCCATAGCAGGGCCGATTGTGGCGGATAGTTTTGGCGTCGCCATCGCGCACCACTCTTCAGGCAACACGCGCTAAACTTCCGCTTGCGAGATTTTCGAGGTTCGAGCGAGCCGAGAACAAAACGTCAAGTTTGCGAAAATCCTCCCCTAGCAGGGGAGGTGGATGCGAGCATAGCGAGCAGACAGAGGGGTAGAATCCTGTCGAGGCGATGCCTATTAGGGGTAATTACAAAACCTGTCATGTTGCACAAAGGGCGAGCGCCTGAGGGGTAGTGCGTTTGTTTCTCTACCCCTCCGCCCTTTCGGGCACCTCCCCTGCTAGGGGAGGATCTCATTTTAGGGGATTTCTATAAATTGTCTTTCGGGAAATTCAGAGAGAATATTAGGAAGATAGTTGACGGGAGCGAGGGAGCAATGCGGGCAT
>CADBML010000087.1 GCA_902795825.1 uncultured Bacteroidales bacterium | reverse complement strand
TTGAGCCGAAAGCGGTTGCAAAATTACTGCTTTCCCCGAAACTGACAAAATTTTTCGACAAAAAAATTCAAAAAAATTTTTACTTTTCCGCAAAAACGCCCCCACAAGCCACCAAACGCGCCTTCCTTTCATAAAAAAAATGCCATACACTCGGCGAACACTCCACCAGATAACGATAAATTTACAATATGCGACTGTAATAATGTGTAAAATGGAGCATCTGACTAATGCCACACCACAATGGTTAAAAGACGAAAAAACCGAAACCGACGGACATTATTGTTGGGAATACGGCTTTTTTGACGTAAATTTGCAGTGATAAAAGCATAACGAACACGACAATGACAATAAAAAGAATAGTATTGGCCCTCATTTTGCTTACAACTTTGGGCGCAACAAACGGGGCAACTTTAGAAAAGTTGCGTTTCCACAACGAGGAAACTGACACAACAAGAATCACCTCTCTGCTCATCGAATGTCGGGAGGCGAATCTGCCCACGCCGGAAGCCCGCGTGGCATGGCTTGGCAAGAAATTCCTCGGCACACCTTACGTGGCCCACACCCTCGAAGGGGAAACGGAAATGATCACTATCAACCTCGACGAACTCGACTGCACCACTTTTGTCGAGACCGTCCTCGCCCTCGCCTACACCGTCGGCGAAGACCGCACCTCGTGGCGCGACTTCGCGCACAATCTTGAACGGATGCGCTATCGCGGCGGCCATGCAAACGGGTATGCTTCGCGTCTTCACTATATCAGCGACTGGATTGTTGACAACAGCCATCGCGGTAACATCGAAGAAGCGTCGGCTTCCATCCCCGGAAGCGACCACATTATCAAAACCATCGACTTCATGACTCGCCATCGCGACCTCTACCCCGCCCTCGCCGACTCCGCGGAATACGAACGTATAAAGAATGTGGAAATCGGCTACCGTTCTCACCGCTACCCCTACGTCAAATGGACCAAGCTCAACAACAAGGCCACACTCGGCGCCCTCCGCGAAGGCGACGCTGTGGCGTTGACGACTTCGACGAAGGACCTCGACGTGAGCCACCTCGGCATCCTCGTGAAAGTGGACGGGAAATTCCACCTGATGCACGCTTCGTCGGTCAAGAAAAAAGTGATAATTGACCCTCTGCCCATCTACGACTACTTCAAAAAAAGCCGTTCGCTGACGGGACTGCGAATAGTCAGGCTCGCAAACTGAAACGGCCACGCTGACGAAAAAAATCAGCGCAGCCGAAATTGTTGTTTCACGCCGGCATCAAACGTTGAAACGGAAGTGCATGATGTCGCCGTCCTGGACAACGTACTCTTTGCCTTCCACGCTCAATTTTCCGGCCTCTTTGACAGCCATTTCGCCGCCGAGATTGACATAATCGTCGTATTTGATGACCTCGGCACGGATGAAGCCCTTCTCAAAGTCGGTGTGGATGATTCCTGCGCACTGCGGGGCTTTGCTGCCACGGATGAAAGTCCATGCACGGCACTCGTCGGCGCCGGCGGTAAAGAAAGTCTGAAGATTAAGAAGAGCATAGGCGGCACGAATCAGCCGGCTTACTCCCGACTCCGACAAACCTATTTCGGCGAGAAACTCCTGGCGCTCCTCCCAAGTGTCGAGTTCGGCAATGTCGGCTTCAGTCTGTGCGGCCACGATGAGAATGTCGGCATCCTCATCGGCAGTGGCCTTGCGGACGGCGTCGACATAAGCATTGCCGTCAACAGCCGAAGCATCGTCAACATTACAGACATACAGCACCGGCTTGTTGGTCAGCAGAAACAGTTCGCGGGCATAGCGTTGTTCGTCGGGGGTGTCGAGAACAACGGTGCGTGCCGGCAAACCTTTGTCAAGCGCTTCTTTGAAACGGCAAAGCACCTCATATTGCATACGGGCCACCTTGTCGCCCCCTGTTTGGGCCTGCTTGTAGGTTTTCGCTATGCGCGACTCCACCGTTTCCAAGTCCTTAATTTGAAGCTCGGCATCGATGATTTCTTTGTCGCGGACGGGATCGATTGTACCGTCAACGTGGGTGATATTGTCATCGTCGAAGCAGCGGAGCACGTGGAGGATGGCATCACACTCGCGAATATTGGCAAGGAACTTGTTGCCGAGGCCCTCGCCTTTCGACGCTCCTTTGACAAGGCCGGCGATGTCAACGATTTCCACCGTTGCCGGCACCACACTTTTGGGGCTGCACATTTCGACGAGACGGTTGAGGCGCTCATCGGGGACGGTGATAACGCCCACGTTCGGTTCGATAGTACAAAATGGGAAATTTGCCGACTGCGCTTTGGCATTCGACAAGCAGTTGAAGAGAGTGGATTTGCCGACATTAGGCAAGCCGACGATGCCGCATTTAAGAGCCATATATGAGATGTCAATTGATTTTTACGGTGCAAATTTAATCAATCTTGGCGAGGGACACAAAAAAAACAGGCTCAAACGTAGATTTCTCTTGTCGGAGCCTGTCGATTTGTTCGGTCAGCCGTGATTATTCAGCCTTTCCGTCGGAGCCAAGCACGTTGATAATCTTGTGCTTGTAGAGTTTTTCCATATTGTCGCGTGCCGGGCCGAGATATTTACGGGGGTCGAACTCGGCTGGCTTCTCTGCGAATACCTTGCGGATGGCGGCAGTCATAGCCAAGCGGCTGTCGGAGTCGATGTTAATTTTGCAGACGGCGCTCTTGGCGGCCTTACGGAGCTGCTCTTCGGGAATACCGATGGCATTGGGGAGTTTGCCTCCGTATTTGTTGATTGTATCGACCTCATCTTGCGGCACGGAAGAAGATCCGTGGAGAACTATCGGGAAGCCGGGGAGCTTCTCCATAACGGCGTCGAGCACATTGAAAGCCAACGGCGGGGGAACGAGGCGGCCGTTTTCGTCGCGGGTGCACTGTTCGGGAGTGAACTTGTAAGCGCCGTGGGAAGTGCCGATAGAAATTGCGAGGCTGTCACAACCGGTGCGGGTGGCAAAGTCGATTACCTCTTCAGGGTCGGTATAGGTGTGGTGGTCCGACGAGACTTCGTCCTCAACGCCGGCAAGCACACCGAGTTCGCCTTCGACGGTGACATCGTGGAGATGGGCATAGTCAACCACCTGCTTTGTGAGAGCGACGTTTTCTTCATAAGGGAGATGGGAACCGTCGATCATGACAGAGGAGAAACCGCTATCGACGCACGACTTGCAAAGTTCGAAAGAGTCGCCGTGGTCGAGGTGAAGGACGATTTGGGGCTTTTCCCAACCGAGCTCTTTGGCATATTCCACCGCGCCCTGGGCCATGTAGCGGAGGAGAGTGGCATTAGCATAGTTGCGGGCGCCTTTCGATACCTGAAGGATAACGGGCGACTTAGTTTCGGCAGCGGCTTTGATGATAGCCTGAAGCTGCTCCATGTTGTTGAAATTGAATGCGGGGATAGCATATCCGCCTTTGATAGCCTTGGCAAACATTTCGCGGGTGTTTACAAGGCCGAGTTCTTTATAACTTACCATAATATATTAATTAATGTGAATTAGTTTTAATTAGCGGCCACAAATATACGAATAATTACTTTCAGAACGTCCAATAAAGATGTTAAAAAGATTAAATGAAGGTCACATCACCAAGGATTGAGGATTACGAGCGCCACGAAAACCCGATTTCAATCGGCAGCGGCGAAGAAACAGCCGGTCACGAATGATTAACGGGACTTGAATGGGCTGTCGAACGTCAAAAACAAAAAAGTCCCCGCGACGGCCTTGAGAGGCACATGGCGGAAACTTGTTGTTTGACTTTCGACATTCGGAAATCAGTCAGGAAGAACGATTGCTTCTGTCGGGCAATTTTCAGCGCAGGTGCCGCACTCGATGCAGGTTTCGGGGTCGATAGAATAGATTTCGCCCTCCGAGATAGCCTCAACGGGGCAAGCAGCGGCGCATGTGCCACAAGCAACGCAAGAATCTGTGATTACGTAAGCCATTTTTTGATTTGATTGGTTTGGTAAATAATTAGTTCGTGCTCGAAAGCGAGGGCAAAGTTACAACATTTTTTCCAAACTACCACTAAGTTCGCAAATTTTTTAATCGGAGGGGCGATATTTGACTTTATTGGTAGTCGAAAAGATATTGAGCAACACCGCATCGACCGAGCTTTTGCCCCCTGCTACCGACATTGTTATTTTTCCAATTACCATTCGTACCCACGAATCGAATAGGGCGAATCGTGATGGAGTGCACTGATGGAGAGAGATGATGGAGGGCGGTCATTGAAAGCGTCAATGAAGATTTAGAGGCAGAATAATTGGCGGTTCGGAAAATTTGGCGTAACTTTGCAACCGCAAAACTTCGTGGCCGCGGCCACACAAAGATTAATCCGAAAGGAGGCAAGTTAGATATCATTCAGACCAACAGACAATTAACAAAATAAATCGACGTTCATCAATGCGACACGAAAGGCGGCATGTCATACGACAAGCCCGTCGATGATGCATTTTTGGGGCGGAATGTTTGTCGATTTGCAAAATAAAATGTAATTTTGCCCCGCAATTTTGAATAATAACAATAACAACAATAAATATTTTATAGAAGAATGATTATCGTACAATTAAAAGATGGCGAAAACATCGAACGCGCCCTCAAGAAATTCAAACGTAAATTCGAACGCACCGGCATCACAAAAGAACTCCGCCGTCGTCAAGCATTCGAAAAGCCTTCAGTAACAAACCGCAAGAAAATGATGAAGGCCGTTTACGTTCAGAAGCTTCGCAACGCGGAAGAATAATACCGCCACATCTTGACAACGCTTGATGCGGGTTGTGCTCTGCCACAATCCGCATCAGTTTTTTTCCGCCGGAAAAAGAGCCGCCTCTTAAGGTCGGTTCACCGCAGCGACGCGTCACCAATCATTTTTTTCATTTTTTTCAAAAAAATAAGGCGAATTTTTTCGGAATAATTTTGTATTTACCGAAAAACTTGAGTAATTTTGAAAAAAGAAAACGAAGTGTCGGCAGGCCGACTTCCAGCTTAAATGCTACTATCATGATAGTCAACGACTTCAAGCGATACTTGCTCAACGAGCTCAACCGATCCGAGCTGACCGCCGCAGCCTACGCCGCCGACGTAAGGCAGTGGATCGGTAGCCTGACAAGCGGAAGCGACATGACATTCGACCCTTCGGCAGCGACATCCGCCGACGTGCGCTATTGGGCCGCCCAATTGTCGAGCGAAGGGCTGTCGGCCCGTTCGATACGCCGCAAAGTTCAGTCAGTCAGGGCGCTCTACCGCTATCTGATGCTGACGGGACAATGCACATCCAACCCTGCCATAGGTTTCTCTCTTGCTCGTCCGCCGAAAGACATCCCCGTGTTTGTGCCTCAGGCCGAAACAGCCGCAATGCTCGACAGCGACTTCGCCGACGACGACTTCGACACAGTGCGCGACCACCTGCTCATCCTGACCCTTTACACGACCGGAATGCGGACTTCCGAAGCGATAGGTCTCCTCGACCGTGATGTCGATACCCGAAAACGCCAGCTCAGAGTGATCGGAAAGCGCAACAAAGAGCGAGTGATTCCTTTTGGCGACGAATTAGCGCAGCAGATTGACGACTACCGCCGACGTCGGACAGCCGACGTGGGCAACGAAAGCGACAGACTATTCGTGCGCCACGATGGCCGTCCTCTTTACAGAAAGATGGTGTACAACATCGTCCACGACGCCATGGTCAGAAACGGAGTACATTCGGAGCGGAAAAGTCCCCATGTGCTTCGCCACTCGTTCGCCACCGACATGCTCAACAACGGCGCCGACCTCAACGCCGTCAAGTCGCTGCTCGGCCACGCCTCGCTCTCCTCGACGCAAATCTACACCCACGTGACTTTTAGTGATCTTCAACATAATTATCAACAAGCGCATCCACGCGCATTAAAGAAAGGAGAACATAATGGACATTAAGATTAAAGCCATTCACTTCGACGCAGCAGAAAAGCTTGAATCGTTCATCCAGAAAAAGGCAGAACGCATCGCGCGTCACAACGCCGACATCACCGATGTCGATGTAACCCTGAAAGTTGTCAAACCCGAAACGGCACTCAACAAAAACGCACTCATCCGCGTCAGTGTGCCACAACACGAAGACATCCTCGCCGAGAAAACCGCCGACACCTTCGAAGAAGCCGTCGATCTTTGCTTCGATGCCATCGACCGCCAACTCAAAAAGAAAAAAGAAAAGAAATAAAACCGTTTGAAATTTAGTCGGCACGATTGCGTCAAATGACAAACGACGACGATTCTAACTCCGACTGACCTTCGGAGCCCCGCAGCACACCACGCCTCGGGGCTTCATTTTTTGCATTTTTATTGCCGAATTTTGGAGTTTTTTTGTTAGTTTTGCGTGTCATTAATATTTCGAAAACTTTTCTACTTAAACGATGAATACCAAACCTGCTATATCAGCCCAAAAGACCCGCGACTCTAACATTGAGCTTTTGAGAATCATAGCTATGCTCCTAGTGCTGATTGTTCACACATCCTTCTTCACCATCGGCGTCCCGACACATGCCGAAACAATCGCCGAGCCCGCGAAAAGCTCAATCAGATTTCTCGTTCAGTCGATAGCCATAATCAGCGTCAACCTTTTCGTTTTCATTTCAGGATGGTATGGAATAAGGCCCAAGATGAAGCGATTTGTGGAATTTATTTTCCAAATCGTTTTCTTCTATGCGATTATTTTCGCAATCTTCCACGTTATAGACCCCGACAAATGGACAGGCAAAACCATTGTTAAATACATGCTTTTCATTGAAGACGCCAATTGGTTTATTAAAGCATATATTTTTCTCTATTTGCTATCCCCCGTAATCAACAAATATGTCAAATCAGCCTCAAGAAACTCGTTTCGATGGCTCGTCATCGCCTTTTTCTGTTTTCAATTTTTCTATGGTTGGTACTTCGACGGTGTAAAATGGTTCAGCCACGGATACTCCACAATGTCGTTCATTGGTCTGTATCTTTTAGCAAGCTATATCAAGCAGCATTCCACCAGACTTATCCGACTGCCATTCTGGATCAACATCGCCCTGTGGCTGGCAATGACACTTGCCACCACAGCCATCACATTTCATCTTACGCAAAGCATTCCCCAAGGCGACATTCGGCCTTACTTCGACTACAACTCCCCACTTGTAATTGCAGCCACGGTATTCTTATTTTTGGCGTTCAATAGACTACATTTCAAAAGCGCTATCGTCAATTGGATTGCCATCTCTTGCTTTGCCGCATTCCTTCTTCACTGCAATCCGGCGTTTATGGATGGTGTGTTTCAGCCTGTAATTAGGGGAGCCTACACACAACTCTCCTATTCGTCCTTCCTCGCATACGCGTTAGTTTTCGTGTTGGCTATATTTTCAGCCGCCATAATCATCGACAAAATTCGCATATCCGTGTGGAAGCTCATTCTGATTATTTCCGACAATCTTTGCTCGATATACTCACAAAAAAAGAATCACAGCAATTAACTTTAAATCTACGATAATGAAACTCTTAAAGAAATTATTTGTTGCGGCAGCGGCGATTGCCCTTTTCGCAGGTTATCTGCAAGCTGAAGAGAAAGCCGCCCCGCTGAAGTATGTCAACGCGCAAGAACTGCGCATCATCAACAAAGGGTGGAACAACACCCTCCGTGACTACACCCGCATCCCCGCCTATCTGAAAGATTCCGTACGCCCCGACCTATGGTCGCGCTCCCAATGCTCATCGGGAATCGGCGTACGCTTCGCCACCGATTCTAAGCGCGTGGCTGTGCGCTACCGTCTCCTTTGGAACACCCACATGCTCCACATGGCGCCCACCGGATCAAATGGCACCGACCTCTACATCCTTGACGACGGCGAATGGCGACACGTCAACACCAACCGCCCGAACGCCGACAGCCTCCGCTGGTGCGAAAAAACCTACGTCGAAAACCTCGACGGCCGGATGCACGATTTCATCATCTATTTGCCACTCTACGACGGAGTGGAAGAACTCTACGTCGGCATTGACGACGATGCCACAATCAGCTCCGGCACAGTCAATTCGCCACGACGCGGAAAGAAAATCGTCGCCTACGGCACGAGCATCCTTCAGGGCGGCTGCGCTTCGCGCTCGGGAATGGCGGCAACCAATATCATCCAACGCGCTCTCGACTGCGAAGTGGTGAACATCGGAATCTCCGGCGAAGGCAAAATGGACTTCTGCATGGCACGCGCCATGGCCGAAATCGAAGATGCCGACATCTTCCTGCTCGACCCCATCCCGAACTGCACCGAAATGATGTGCGACACGCTCACCTACGACTTCGTCAACATCCTGCGCAAAGCCCGCCCGGAAGTGCCAATCGTGATGGTTGAAGGCCCGATTTACCCCTATTCGCGCTACGACGCTTCGCCTAAGAGCTATTCGTCACATTATTATCTCGAGCGCAAGAACAACGCTTATCGCCGCAACTACGAGAGGCTGAAAGCCGAGAACCCCGACAACCTCTACTACATCGACTGCGAGAACCTCGACGGAGTTGAAGACGATGGCACTGTCGATGGAATCCACCTCACCGACCTCGGCTTCAAATACTACGCCGAAAAGGTCACACCCGTGCTCAGTCGCCTTCTCTCCCGCATAGACCACCCCGAATGGAGCCGAAACGCCTCAATCTACGAGGTCAATCTCCGCCAATACACTTCCACATCGTCGGTGACCGACTTCGGTCGCCATCTGCCACGTCTGAAAGAACTCGGCGTCGATATCCTTTGGTTCATGCCAGTGTTTCCCATATCGCAACTTAACCGCAAGGGCGAACTCGGAAGCTATTACGCCGTCAAAAACTACTGCCAATTCAACCCCGAATTCGGCACTATCGAAGAGTTTAAGAAGGTAATCGACGAAGCCCACCGTCTCGGCATGAAAGTCATCCTCGACTGGGTGCCAAACCACACCGGTTGCGACAACCCGTGGGTGAAGGAACATCCGTCGTGGTACGCCCGCAACGACAAAGGCGAAATGTACGGACCTTACGACTGGACCGACGTCTATCAACTCGACTATTCCAACCGCGACATCTGGGCAGGAATGCTCGCATCAATGAAATTCTGGGTAACCAAATACGATGTCGATGGCTTCCGCTGCGACGTGGCAGGCCTTGTGCCCACCGAATTTTGGAACTATGCACGTGAACGCCTCAACAAGGTCAAGCCTATGTTTATGCTCGCCGAAGACGGCGAAAAAACCGACCTGCTCGAACAGGCATTCGACATGAACTACAACTGGCCTATGAAGGATCTCTTCTCGGCAATCGCCTACACTTCAGGCCAATACACCTTTATAAAAGAAGGCGAACCAATGCGCACGTTCCCCGAGACCCATGCCTCAGCCATCGGCGACCTGCTCCATAAGCAGCGCCTCGCCTTCCCCGCCGACTCCTACACGATGGAAATGATTACCAACCACGACCTCTCATCGTGGGAAGGAACAGAATTCGACCGCCTCGGCAACCTCGCTAACGCCTTTGCCGTGCTCACCTACACTCTCCCCGGCATGCCGCTCATCTACACCGGCCAGGAAATCGGCTATAACAAGGCCATTGAATTCTTCCAGCACGACCCAGTCAAAGGAATCGATGCCCGAAATGAATACTTCAAATTCTACCAACGACTTAACGCCCTCAAGCACGCCAACAAGGCCCTGCGTGCAGGACGTGGCGAAACGGAAGTCACCGTCTATCCTACCGAAAGCCCCGACATTTTCCTCTTCTCGCGTCGTCTCGACGGCAACGAAGTGGTCACAGTAGTCAATCTCGGCAAGGACAAACAAGCGGTCAAGTGTAAAGCAAACGCACCCGATGTTAAGGGCATGACCGACTACTTCGCCGGCAAACGTGCCAAAGCGCTTCCCACGAGCCTCAAACCCGGCGAATACAAAGTCTTCGTGAAATAACGATTTTGCTCGAATCGGTTTTCAACCGCCCTTATATCAAAGCCCTGCCCTATCCGGCAGGGCTTTTTTGTCCACTATTTTTCGGCGGTTTTCTCACAAAAATTTGAATATGCCGAAATAATATCCTACCTTAGTCACAAAGAACAACTATTTATTTCCGACAATATCATGAACCGACTAATTTTTTCAATTGCAGTGTTAATAGCGGCCTCGGCAATCGCTCCCGACGCCAATTCACGCAGCCGATACAATACCGACGAAACGAATGAGGCGTTCATCGAATCGGTCAAATCCGACCAAGCCGTCCGCAACACGAAGCGCGCAATCCTTTCCACCAAGAAACATCTTTTGGATTCCGTCATAACATGGACTTGCGGAGTTCAGGCATTCCAAACTGTTTACGATGAGATTGACCACCGACTCGCGCTTAACATATACGGTGAGTACGACGGAAAATTGGGCAACCCCATTGCTGACAACAAAGTGGTCGGCCGACAAGTGGTTTCGAAAAGCATCAAAGGCGCGAAATATTCAGTTGAACGGCTTGGGAACTACATAATGCTCGTAGAACGAAACGCTGCCGGCACACCCATTAAAGCATTCTACAAAATCGGCCAAAATGATATCCAATCCGACTGGCGCTATGTGTTCCTTCGCAGAGTTCTCGCCGGCAACTACGTCCTCGAAAATGGTGAACATGCACTGTTCGGGCCGAAAATGGAGCACTATTCCGACATGAAGTGGGCAGGCGACCCCGGTGCGCATTACCGCTTAACCATCAACGACGACCACAAATCGTTCGACATCGAATATGGCGAAGGTCGTGTCAGCCACGGCGACCCCAGCAGTCCCAAATACGGCAAAATGCCCGGTGGCGGCGGAGCCGGAGCGCTTATGGGTCCGATGACCATCCGCGTCACCCCTATCTTGGGCGGTCTTGACGTGAAAACAATTCGCGATCAAAAGTTTGTTGACCACAACCCGCGTTTTGGAGAAAACGCCATGCTCAAAATCGTCGAAACGCCGTATGACGAAATCCCCGGCATCTACGGAGTAGCGTCAGCCATGCCGCTCACCCACTCCATCCTTCGCCTTTTGCCGAAGGAGGTTCTCAAGATGATGCGTTGTGAAATCTATGCACGCCATGGCGACAATTTCGCCGAATCCGAAGTCCAAGACTACTTCAATGCCCAGCCGTGGTATAAACAGTCGGGCAAGGCTGTCGTTCTGACCGACATCGAGCGGTTCAACGTCGCCCTCATCAAGCAAATCGAAAAAGAGAAATAACAGCGACAAACACCGCGCTAAAGAAACAAAAACAATAAAAACACTTGGAAGTGCAGCTGGCTCTATGAGCCCATTCTGAGCCATTCGCTCAAGTTCTGTTTATGCGAGCATAACAGCCCTTGCCCGAATGTCGCAGAACAGTCTTTGGCTGGCAGCACTTCCAAGCAAAAACAAAAAAAAGCCGCGACGTCGCAACATATACATATTCTCTGTTCCCTTGTCCATAATAATAACGTTCACACAGATTAGGAACAGCTTTACACTTCACCAAATCATCATTGTCGGTATGGAAATAGTCATCAGACCTGCGCTTTTACTGTATCCCATAACACAACCCAAACCGTTTTTTTGGTTTTTGCTTTTACTGATTTCAACGCATATAATGCGTCGGTTGGTGTTGGTGGTAAATGACGTAAACTTGTTTACGGGCATCCGCCATCAACACTAACCGATTGTCTTGAAAAGATTGAAATCAGTAAAAGTGTTTTTATTGTTTTTGTCAAAATGAAAACACAGGAATTAACCAATGAACCAAATCATCCATATAATTTAATTCAAAAATAATTTATGTGAAATAACAAACTTAGGTGCGGAAAGTGCATAAAAAGTAGTTGTTTCCGCACCTGAGTTGACATGAATTTATAATAGTGGGAAGAATCGTGCGAGCTTAGTGTAGAATGTCAAGCTTGCGAAAATCCTCCCCTAGCAGGGGAGATGTCGGCGAAGCCGACGGAGGGGTAGAACCCAGCCGAGGCGATGCCTATTGGGTGCGAAGCAAACCGTGGCTCAAAGAGCCGGATGGGTAGAATCCTGCCGAGGCGATACCGATTTGGCGGAAACATGAACATGTCACAAAACAACTGAGGGGTAGTGAATTGAACAAGTTTCATTCACTTTAGAAACTTGCGTTACTATTCCAATTTCTCAAGCGCTTTTTTCGCTTCAGAATCCCCCTTTTCCGCCGCTTTTTTATACCAGTATTTTGCCTTCGATATATCTCGTTCAACACCCTCTCCATTTTCATAACACGAGGCTAAATAATACTGAGACATAACATATCCCCCATTGGCGGCTTTTTCCCACCAATACACAGTTTTTTTTAGATTCTTTTTCACGCCCTTGCCGCTGTAGTAGCAATTGCCTAAATTGAACTGTGCAACCACATTGCCCTGCTCGGCGGCTTTTTCCACCAATATATAGCTTTGTCGGGATTTTTCTTGACTCCGTAGCCCATCTCGTAGTACAATCCCAAATTAGTTTGGGCAACATCGTCACCGCGTTCTGCCGCCACTTTTAATTCTTAAATTTGATTATCATCGGCAAACGACATAAAAGCGAAACCTCCGACAAGCACGAGCACAATAAACGAGAATATACGTTTCATAATCAATTTGTATTGAATGATATTATCCGGATTTCCAATTTATTCTCACAAAAAATAAACATTATTGGAAAATATACAAAACAAAAGCGTTTTTTATCGCAACAACGTCAAAATTTCAGAAATCTTCAGATATTGAGTTTCGTCTGCAGATTCAACTGGCAAAGGGTGGTGGAATGTTAATAACTATTTTGGGAAAGTGTGAGGAAAAGTTTGGGAGTTTTCGTAACTTTGCAATTCGGGAAGCGCCCGTTCGCGCCACCCATTTTTCACCTAAAACAATCCGACGGAAACAACGATATGACACCATTCGTTCATCTACACGTACACTCGCAATATTCCATTCTCGACGGACAGGCGTCGATTAGCGGGTTGGTCGATAAAGCCATCGCCGACGGCATGCGCGGAATGGCCCTGACCGACCACGGCAATATGTTCGGTATCAAGGAACTCCACGACTATGTCAACAAGAAAAACGGCGGCACCTTAGCGGCCATCAAAGATGCGAAAAAGCGCAAAGAAGAAGCCGAGAAATCTGGCGACACCGCCGGAGCCGAAGCCGCCGCCGCGGAGATTGCCGAGCTTGAGACGAAAATCTTCAAGCCCATATTCGGGTGCGAGATGTATGTGGCCGACAAGTCGCTCCACGAGCATGTCGATAAACGCGACACCGGACGCCACCTCATCGTGCTGGCAAAAAACGAGACAGGCTACCACAACCTCATAAAAGTCGTGTCGCAAGCGTGGACAGAAGGCTTCTACTCCCACCCGCGCACCGACAAGGCCGCCCTTGCCGCACATCGCGAGGGACTGATTGTCTGTTCGGCTTGTCTGGGTGGTGAAATTCCGCGCCTCATTGCCGATGGGCAAATTCAGGAAGCCGAGAAGCAAATACTATGGTGGAAGGATACTTTCGGCGATGACTACTACCTTGAGCTACAACGCCACAAGGCCACCGTCGAGCGAGCCGCCCACGACACCTACGAACGCCAGCAGCAGGTGAACCCCGTGCTCATTGAGATGGCACGCAAACACGGCATCAAACTCATCTGTACCAACGACGTCCACTTCGTCAACGAGGACGACGCTGAGGCTCACGACCGGCTTATCTGCGTATCGACCAACAAATTCGTGACCGACGAAAACCGTATGCTCTACACCAAGCAGGAATGGTTTAAAACCCAGGAAGAGATGAACCGCGTGTTTGCCGACATTCCCGAAGCCTTGTCGAACACCCTTGAGATTCTCGACAAGACTGAAATTTACTCCATCGACCACGATCCCATCCTCCCCAACTTCCCCCTGCCCGAAGGCTTCATCGACAACGACGACTACCTTCGTTACCTCACCTACGAGGGCGCAAAAAAACGATGGCCGGAGCTTAGCGACGAGCAGCGCGAACGGCTCGACTTCGAGTTGGAAACCATCAAGAACATGGGTTTCCCCGGTTACTTCCTAATTGTGCAGGACTTTATCGCCGCCGCGCGCAGGCTTGGCGTATCGGTGGGCCCGGGCCGCGGTTCGGCTGCCGGCTCGGCTGTGGCTTACTGCCTCGGCATCACCCAAATCGACCCCATAAAATACGATCTCCTTTTCGAGCGCTTCCTCAACCCCGACCGTATCTCCCTGCCCGATATCGATATCGACTTCGACGACGACGGCCGCGCCGATGTGCTCAAGTATGTCACCGACAAATACGGTGCCGACAAAGTGGCACACATCATCACCTACGGCACCATGGCATCGAAAATGGCCATCAAGGACGTGGCGCGCGTGGAGCAACTATCGCTGGCGGAAAGCAACAGGCTCACCAAACTCATTCCCGCCCATATGCCGGAAGACCCTAACAACAAGGGAAAAGAGCTCAAGCAGACTCTCGCCAACTGCTACAAGTACCTGCCTCAGTTCCAGGCCGAGCTTGAGAGCAAGGACCCCCTCGTCAGGTCAACGCTCAAATATGCCGGTCAGCTCGAAGGCAACGTGAGAAGCACCGGCGTCCATGCCTGCGGAGTGATCATCGGCCGCTACCCCATCACCGACCAAGTGCCCGTTTCGACCGCCACCGACAAGGACGGCGAGAAAATGCTCGTCACCCAATACGAAGGCTCCGTCATTGAGCAGACCGGTCTCATCAAAATGGACTTTCTCGGGCTGAAAACGCTGTCGATAATCAAAGAGGCTATCGCGAACATCAAAAAGTCAAGGGGTATTGACGTTGACATCGACAATATACCGCTCGACGACAAGAAAACTTATCAGCTCTACTGCGAAGGCCGCACGACAGGCACATTCCAATTCGAGTCGGCCGGAATGCAGACCCACCTCCGCAACCTCCACCCACAGACATTCGAGGACCTCATTGCCATGAATGCCCTCTACCGCCCGGGGCCGATGGACAAAATTCCCGACTTCATCGACCGCAAACAGGGCCGCGAAAAAATCGAATACGACATCCCCATCATGGAGTCGTATCTCAAGGACACTTACGGCATCACCGTCTATCAAGAGCAAGTGATGCTCCTCTCTCGTCTCCTCGCAGGTTTCACTCGCGGCGAAAGCGACAACCTCCGCAAGGCCATGGGCAAGAAACTCCACGACAAAATGCAGGCCTTAAAAGCAAAATTCCTCGAAGGTGGAATAGCACGCGGCCACGACGCAAAGGCCCTTGAAAAAATTTGGGGCGAATGGGAGAAATTCGCTTCCTACGCTTTCAACAAGAGCCACGCCACTTGCTACAGCTGGGTGGCATTCCAGACAGCCTACCTGAAAGCCAACTATCCTGCCGAATATATGGCAGCCGTTCTGAGCCGTAACCTCGACAACACCGATAAACTGTCGCTCTTTATGGACGAGTGCAAGACGATGAACATCAACGTGCTCGGTCCCGACATCAACGAAAGTTTCACCCGCTTCGGCGTCAACGCCCACGGCGATATCCGTTTCGGACTGGCTGCCATCAAAGGCGTCGGGGTCAACGTCATCAACAACATCATCGGCACACGCGATGCCGAAGGTCCGTTCACCGACATTTTCAACTTCTTCGAGCGGGTGCCAAGTTCGGTGCTAAACCGCCGTCTTATCGAAGCGCTCGCCCTTTCGGGAGCATTCGACAGTTTCGCGCCCGCTATTAAGCGCGAGGACTTCTTCGAGCAAAACCATCGCGGCGAGACTCTCTCAGAGCAGCTTATCCGCTACGGGCAACAGTTCCAAAATCATAAAAGTTCGCAAGAAATGTCGCTCTTCGGCGACGACGACGACTTCATCAACACCGCCGCCCGACCCGCCATTGCGCCGGCAAAAATGTGGACCGACCTCGAACGCCTCGACCGTGAACGCGAACTCGTCGGGATGTACCTCTCGGCCCACCCGCTCGACAAATTCTACTTCGATATCACCTACGGGTGCAACAGCTCCACACAACAGATGAAAGCCCTTCCGGCCGAGAGCATCGTGGCCGAAGGCTCGACGTTCACCTTCGCAGGTATCGTCACCGACTACATCGTCAAACAAACGTCGAAGGGCAACAACTTCGGTGTGTTGAAAGTCGAGGATTTCGAGGGAAGCTTCGATGTGAGGCTTTTCGACAAGCAATTCTACGACTACGGCAAATTCGGTGTGAAAGGTACGCCCGTAAAGGTGGAAATGAGCTACCGACGGCGCTTCGCCACCTCCACCCCACGCCTTGATGTCACGCGGGTGTCGCTCCTCGAAGAGTGCGCAGGGCATTTCGCCATCGACATTCGTGTGCCCATCGAAAAGGTTGACAACGTCATCACCGACCAGATCTCGCCGCTAATCTCAGCCGACGATGAAGCCGACGCTATGCCTCTCACCTTCGACATCTGGCATCCCCAGCTTCAACGCTCGCTGAAAATGCGCTCATCCCGACGACTGAAAAAATCGAAAAAACTGCTCCAAGTGCTCAATGCCAACGATTTGGAATACACCATCATTCCCATCAGCAATTAGGCACACTAATTGCATCCCCTCCCTCGCAGAAATCATTCAACAATAATAAATAACCGTCAAAGCAATTATCATTATGGCTAAACAATTTACTGACGACAACATCCGCGAAATCATCGCCGCCGGCGGTCCGGTAGTTGTCGATTTTTGGGCACCGTGGTGCGGTCCATGCCTCCGCCTCGGTCCGGCAATCGAAGAGCTGGCAGAAGAATATGCCGGCCGCGTGGAAATCGGAAAATACAACGTCGATGACGAAACCGACCTCGCAAGCGAGTTCCGCGTCATGTCGATTCCCACCCTTCTCTTCTTTAAAAACGGCGAAATGCAACGCGACCTGCGCACAGCCGGTCTGCTCCCAAAAGCTGAAGTAGCCGCACGCATCGACGCTCTTCTCGCCCGCTAAAGCCCTATTTGCCTCGGGCAAACAAAGGGGCGGCTCTTGTTGAGCCGCCCCTTTGTTTATCCTTCGAGAAGCGAGTCGAGCGGATTGCGCGGCTTCACCGCCTGATAATCTTTCAAATAAGCCGGCATGGAATATGCCAAGTCGAGAAAATCGCCATTACGGTAGGCGCGTTCCGACAACGCCAGCATATCCACCGCCATCGGGGCAACGCCATCGACAAACTCCACGTTTTCATGCAAAATCACATCCTTGGCCTTGACGCTGCCGTCGCCGAAAAGCAGAAGCCGCCGGCCGGCATAGCCGCCGAAGGAGTCGGCGTCGAGAATGACCGGCGTGGGGGGCATAACTTCGTTTAGGGCATAGTCGTAAACCGCGGCATACACCTCCATGCGGCGCGCGTCGATCATCGGAACGAGCAAAGCCGTCTCGTCAACCTCGCGGGAAAACATCACCGACACAGCCATGGTCATCAACGTGGAGACCCCTATCAATGGCACATCGAGGGCATAGGCGAGCCCTTTCGCCTCCGACAGACCTATGCGAAGACCCGTGTAGCTTCCCGGACCTATTCCCACAGCCACGGCATCAAGTCGCAACTCTTTGCCGGCCAAATAGTCGAGACACTGCTTCACAAAGCCGCTGAGCAGAGCCGCATGGTTGCGCCCGCGAGTGTCCTCAAGGTGAAACAACACCAGCCCGTCGGCAGTCAAAGCCACCGAACAGACAGTCGTGGATGTGTCGATATTCAGAATTACTGCCATAGTTCGAACGGAATATAAATTTAAGTTTCTGTTTTATAATCAATTAATATGCAATATGATGCGAAATAATATGGTGAATTTAGTCATGAATTTTCCGAATTGTTCTACCCCTCCGGCTCTACGAGCCACGTCTTGCTTCACATCGTCATCGCCTCGGCAGGGTTCTACCCCTCCGTCGGCTTCGCCGACACCTCCCCTGCTAGGGGAGGATTTTCGCAGGCTTGACATTCTGCTCTCGGCTCGCATGATTCACCCCTGCTAGGGGAGGATTTTCGCAAGTCGCCAACGAGAAATGCTCCCTTAGCGTGAGAGCTGTCACGCAGCACGAAGGGCAAGTGACTGAGGGGTGGAACTTTGGCTGTGACATTTTTACATTAAAAACTAGAGTAATAAACCTGTCATCTACGACCGGCATCGCCAAACGCCATGCTAAAACGGTCGGAATCCGATGTCAAAAATACTATTTATTCGGCAGTCGGCAAAACGAAAAGGCTGTTTTTTCGTTAATTTATGGTAAAAAATTGCGGAAAGCATCGCCATTTGGCAAATAATTACTACCTTTGTAGTCTGAAATAATCCGACCATATATGCGCAGGTATCTTTTATTCATATTGGCAGGGCTTTTGTTGGCCTCTTGCGGAGAGTACCAGAAAGTGCTCAAAAGCAGCGACAACAACTACAAATTCGAATATGCCAAGAAGGCTTTCGATCGCCGTCAGTATGCTCAAGCTTCCACCATTCTCGCCGACCTCGTCAACATTTTCAAAACCAACGACAAGGCCGAAGAGACTCTCTATCTGCTCGCGCTAAGCTACTACGAGAATAAGGACTACGTCAACTCGGCAGCTTATTTCCATAACTATTACACCCGCTATCCCAAAGGCAAATACGCCGAGCTGGCACGCTACTACTGCGGCTACAGCTACTTCATCGACTCCCCTGAAGCGCAGCTCGACCAGTCAGTCACGCTTAAAGCCATCAAGGAGCTGCAGTCGTTTATCGAATACTTCCCGACGAGCGACAAGGTGGCAATTGCCCAAGCGGCGATTTTTGAGATGCAGGATAAGCTGACACTCAAAGAATTGCAAAACGCCCAGCTCTACTACAACCTCGGCACATATATGGGCAACAACTACCAGTCGGCAATCATCGTGGCGCAAAACGCCATCAAAGATTACCCCTACTCCAAATATAAGGAAGAACTCGAAATGATTGTGCTCAAATCACGCTATCAGGAAGCCGTCCAGAGCGTGGAAGAGAAAAAAGCCGACCGATTCCGCGAAGTGGTCGATGAATACTACTCGTTCATCAACAACTACCCCGACGGCGAAAATCGCCGCGAGGCCGACAACATCTACAAAATAGCAAGCAAATACGTTAAAGAATAAATAAAGAAATGGACTACAAGAGAAGCAACGCCCCCACAAACACCATCACTCGCGACACCGTCAAAATGGCAAGCGAGACGGGCAACATCTACGAAACCGTCGCCATTATCTCCAAGCGCGCCAACCAAATCGCCCAGGAGATGAAGCGCGACCTCGAGAAAAAACTCCAGGACTTCGCCACCACCACCGACAACCTTGAAGAAGTGTCGGAAAACCGCGAGCAAATCGAAATTTCTAAATATTACGAGAAGCTCCCGAAGCCCACTCTCATCGCCACCGAAGAATACCTCAACGGACGCCTCGAATACAGCATCCCCAGCTCTGACGACGACTTCGCATGATTCTCGACATCGCCGACCAAGGCTTTCAATTCGCGTTTTTTTCATTGACAGACAAAAAACAGGGCAAAAAGTTGTGCGTTTCGCCGAAAAGCACTACCTTTGCACCCGCAAATCCAAAATATTACTAACCAATTAACGCTATTTAGAATGTATCTCACTTCTGAAGACAAAGAGAAAATCTTCGAGAAATACGGTAAAAGCAAAACTGATACTGGCTCACCTGAAGCGCAGATAGCACTTTTCTCCATCCGTATCGCTCATTTGACTCAGCATTTGAAGTCAAATCACAAAGATTATAGCACAGCGAGAGCTCTGAAGCAGCTTGTTGGTAAGCGTCGCCGTTTGCTCGACTATCTCATCAAAGTCGATATCAACCGCTACCGCGCCATCATTGCCCAAAAAGAGCTCGGTATCCGCAAGTAAGCGTCCGCTTTGCTTAACGATTACAGATAAGCCTTCCCCTCAAGGAAGGCTTTTTCTTATCCCTCCCCCAAGCCCCACATCATCGAGGAAATAAACATAAATTTCAATAATTTTTTGATCACTTGCGCATAAACCCGCGTCGCCGAAGAAACAAAAACAATAAAAACACTTGGAAGTGCCGCTGGCTCTATGAGCCCATTCTGAGCCATTCGTTCAAGTTCTGTTTATGCTGGGGCATAACAGTCCTTGCCCGAATGTCGCAGAACTGCCTTTGGCTAACGCACTTCCAAGCAAAAACAAAAAAAAGCCGCGACGACGGAACATAAATTTTCCCCGTTCCCTATCCAAATAATAACGTTCACTCCGGTCATGAACTGATGCGAAGTTGTATAATATCCCTATCGGGGATTTTCATAAATTGCCTTTATTGTTTCCCATAAAATAACCCACGCGTTTTTTATGTTTTTGCTTTTACTGATTTCAAAGCATATAATGCGTCGGTTGGTGTTGGTGGCGTATGCCCGTAAACAAGTTTACGTCATTTGCCACTAACACTAACCGATTATCTTGAAAAGATTGAAATCAGTAAAAGTGTTTTTTTTGTTTTTGTGACTCCTTAACAAAAATTACAAGTCTTTTAATAATTGCATTTAAGTTTCGGTTTTATAACAAGATGATTTTCAAATTATTGCAGCGCAAAAAGCTTATTACATGTGAAATAATTTCGGTCTAATCTACCCCTCCGCCCGATCGGGTGCCTCCCCTGCTAGGGGAGGATTTTTGGAGTTCGCTTGAGAAAATGCTCCCCTGCTAGGGGAGCTGTCAGCGAGCGCAGCGAGATGACTGAGGGGTAGAATCCTGCCGAGGCGACTAAGGAAGTCGATTGCTACTACGACCTTAGGGGCGTCCGCCTCATTGAACCCGTACGCGGCCAAGCCGTAATCGTCCGCTACACCGACGGCACTGCCAAGAAAATCGTCGTAGAATAATCGACGCAAACAGTTATAAACGCATACAAACCACAATAAAGCGGCTCTAAATTTCGAGCCGCTTTATTGTTATGCGTCTTGAAAAGTTGACGCTTACTTTAGATTGTCGCGGACGCGGGAGAGGAACTGGCGCATTTCGTCGGAGTCACGGCGGGCGATGATGCCTTCAAGTTCGGTGAGTTTCTCCTGAATGTGCGACAACTGGTCGAGCGAATTGGGATTGAAAAGGATTTCGCTGAGCAGATAGTCGTCCTCGCCCATCAGTCCGCGGGCTATGGCCATGTGTCGCTTGAAAGTCGTGCCAGGCGCATCCTGATGCTTCATGACTGAAGCGAAAACGAGCGTGGATGCGAACGGAATCGACAACGAATAGGCAATCGTGAGGTCGTGCTGCTCGAATGAGTACTCCTCGATATGAAGATGAAGCGAGTTGTAAAGGTCCTTGAAAAACACTTTGCCTAGATGGTCGCTTTCGCTGATGATGATGGCGTTCTCCGAACTGAGGTTCGACAACGAGGCGAATGTCGGTCCGAACATGGGGTGGGTGCTGACGAAAGGATGTCCGCACGAAGCGTAAAACTCCGGCAGACCGGTTTTCACCGAAGCGATGTCGGAAAGAATGCACGTTTGCCTGACGTGGGGCATGACATCCTCGAAAGCCGGAATAGTGAATTTCACCGTGGCGGCGTTGATGACCATGTCAGGGTCGAAGGCATCAACCTCGTCGAGCGACGAAAACCGTTGGCAGTTGAACGTGAAGCGCAAGCGTTGAGGGTCAGGGTCATAAACGGCCACGTCGTGGGTGAACGAAAGGATGTCGCAAAAGAACGAGCCCATCTTGCCGGCTCCTAAAATCAAAATCTTCATGGCGAAAGGATTATCTGCGGTCGTTAATAACTTCGATTTGCTGACGCACCGACTCATCGTGGATTGCCGTGAGCACGGAACGCATAAACTCCTCGCTCATTCCCATTTCTTGGGCCATTCGGATTCGGCTCACCATAAGGTCGCCGTAGCGTCCGGGTTGCACCGCCGACATCCGATGCTCTTTTTTGTATTGGCCGATTTCGCGGCTGACTTCCATCCGGCGGTTGAACAATTCGACGAGTTCGTTGTCGATTTGATCGATTTTCTGGCGTAGAAGCGTCAGACTTTCAGTAGATTCGTTAGAATTTCTCACGACAAGAGTATTTAATATGAAATTTAAGACTTCGGGGGTGATTTGCTGATTTTTGTCCGACAAAGCGCTGTCGGGGTCGCAGTGGCTTTCGATGATTAGACCACTGAAACTCATATCGAAAGCCTGTTGGGCGAGAGGAGCCACCAGTTCACGGCGGCCGCCCATGTGGCTGGGATCGACAATTACGGGCAGCCCGGGAATACGGCGGCGGAGTTCGATGGGGATGTGCCATTGCGGGAGGTTGCGGTAGAGATGTCGGCCGTAGGTGGAGAATCCACGATGTATAGCCCCCAACCGATGTATTCCGGCGTTGTAAAGGCGTTGAAGTGCGCCAATCCAGAGTTCGATGTCGGGATTTACGGGATTTTTGACAAGCACGGGGATGTCGGTGTTAATATCGGCGATGGCATCGGCAATCTCCTGCATGGCAAACGGATTTGCCGACGTGCGTGCGCCAATCCAAAGCAAATCGACCCCCGCCGACAATGCCGCCTCGACATGATGACGGGTAGCCACCTCGGTAGTGACGAGCATGCCGGTGCGCTCTTTGACTTCACGGAGCCATTCGAGGCCCTTCTCCCCCACTCCTTCAAAGCCTCCCGGGCGGGTGCGGGGTTTCCAAATGCCGGCTCTGAACACTTTTATGCCACCTCCGGCAAGCAGACGTGCAGTTTCAAGCACCTGTTCGCGGCTTTCGGCACTGCACGGACCGGCGATAATAAGCGGGCGACTCGGGTCGAGTCCGTTGATGTATATGCTTTCAAGTTTTTCCATATATCATTGTGTTGTTTGTTGTTTACTCAAGTTTCTGTTTTTAACTAAGTTATTATCATTATATTGCGCGCAAAATGCCATATTTTGGCATAGTAAATTTTCGGACAGTTCTACCCCTCCGGCTCTTCGAGCCACCTCCCCTGCTAGGGGAGGATTTTCGCAAGACGCTTGCAAGATGCTCCCCTAGCAGGGGAGCTGTCACGCAGCACGAAGTGCAAGTGACTGAGGGGTAGTGCGTTTAACGAGTTTCATTTACTTCGGGAACTTAAATTGTTTATCACTATTCGTCATTGTTTCGGGGAATCGACTGAAACCTTTTTTTGCCAATCAACGATTCGCTGAAGGGCTTCTTCCATGCGCGGGAGAGTGGCGCAGAGCGAAATGCGGATGTAGCGGGCGCCGTTCGAACCGAAAATAAACCCCGGAGTAATGAACACGCGGGCATCGTGGAGCACCGGTTCGGTAAGCGATTCCACGTCGGGGTAGCCTTCGGGGATTCGTCCCCAAAGAAACAGTCCGCTCTGACGAGGGTCGAACGTGCAGTCGAGGGCAGTCATTATCCGCTCCGCCACTTTCCGACGTCGGGCATATTCGCCGTTAAGCTCCTCAAACCAGTCGTCGCCGGCCGAAAGCGCCTCGACGGCAGCCGACATCATCGGGCGGAACTGTCCGCTATCGACATTCGACTTCACCCGAAGCACCCAGTTGACAAATCTGTCGTTCGATGCGAGCATGGCAATGCGCCAACCCGCCATATTGTGCGACTTCGAAAGCGAGTTCATTTCGATACACACATCCTTTGCGCCATCGACGGCAAGAATACTCAACGGCTTGTCGTTCAGTATGAAACTGTAAGGGTTGTCGTTGACAATAAGAATGCCGTGACGGCGGCCGAAATCGACAAGACGCTCAAACAAAGCCATCGAGGCTCGAGCCCCTGTGGGCATGTGGGGGTAATTGACCCACATAATTTTCGCGCGGTCGAGGGGCAAGCGCTCGAGAGCATCGAAGTCGGGCATCCAGCCGTTAGCTTCGGTGAGATCGTAATAGCGGATGTCGGCTCCCACAAGCCGGCTCACCGAAGTGTAAGTGGGATATCCCGGGTTAGGGAGAAGCACCACGTCGCCCGGGTTGACAAATGCCATGGAAATGTGGAGAATACCCTCCTTCGAACCGATGAGCGGTTGGATTTCGTTCTTCGGGTCGAGCATAACGCCGTAGATGCGGCCATACCAGTCGGCGAACGCTTGGCGGAGCTCGGGCAACCCTACGTAAGGTTGGTAGCCGTGGGTGTCGGGACGTGAGGCCTCACGCTTCAACACATCTATCACAGAGTCGTGAGGAGGCCGGTCGGGACCGCCGACGCCGAGCGAAATCACGTCGGCTCCAGCGGCGTTCATAGCCGCCACCTCACGCAGCTTGCGCGAGAAATAGTACTCCTCGACAGTCGAAACCCTGTCGGCAGGCCGTATGGCTTTTTCGTCACCGCTGTTCATCATCGCAACTGACATATTCTCCCAGAATTTTTAAATCGTTGATAAGCGGGCGCACAGCGTCGATTGCCTGACGATAGCGCGCGAAGCTGTCGAATGTAAGGTTGACATAGAAGCGATATTCCCATTCGCGGCCGATGATGGGCACCGACTGGATTTTCGACAGGTTCATGTCGTAGAACGAGAAAATCGTCAGCACTTTCGACAAAGCGCCTTGAGTGTGGGGCAGCGTGAACACTATCGACGACTTGTTGATGTCGGCCTCAGCGGGGCGAAGCTCCGACGCCACAAGCGGGTCGGCAACGACCACAAAGCGGGTGAAATTGCGCTTGTTGGTTTCGATGCCGCGCTCGAGGATGTTCAGCCCGTAAAGGTTGGCCGCAAGCTCGCTACACACAGCGGCCTTGCCGCGCAACTTTTTCTCGGCTATTTCGCGCGCGCTTCCGGCAGTATCGAAATGCTCCACCTTGTTGAGATTGGGATGCTGGCGGAGGAAAGCCTCGCATTGGCGGAGCGCCATAGGATGCGACATGGCCGAATCCAAGTCGGCCATTTCCTGGCCGTCGAGAGCGCACAGCACATGGGAAATCCTCCGCTTCACCTCCCCCACAATCGTCACCGTCGAGCGGCGGAGCAATTCATGATTGTAGAGCAGGCTGCCGGCTATCGTGTTCTCGATGGCCACGATGCCAATCAGCGAGGCGTCGTAGTCGAGAGTCTCAAACATTTCCTCGAATGTCGTGCATGGCACAGGCTCAATGTCGCGACCCTCAAAATATTCCCGCGCCGCCACATCGTGGAAGCAGCCGGCAATGCCCTGAATGGCAACTCTGATTTTCTTTATTTCGTTCATTCGTCTATTTACCAAAAAATCCCGCATCTCAGCGGGATTTTATTCGCTATTTGTCGATTTTAATTCACTATCGGCCAACGCAAAATCCCGCTCTTACTTCTCGACGAAATAAAAGTAAAAAAATGCGTATGCGTCAAAAGCGAACATATAATCGGGTTATTTACGGCACAAATTTACAAAAATTCCTTGAATGACAAAGCATTTTTTAAGAAAAACAGCCATGTTCGTCGCATTTTGTCATTATTTTGCCGCAAATCAGCCCCAGTTCATCGTTTCGGCTTGCTGTAGAGGACGTCGCCGGGGCCGGTGGCGCGCACGTTGACGCTTTTGGCCGTCATCTCCTTGGCGTTGATGTCGCCTGTGCCGCTGACTGTGTAATTTGCCGACACGCACTGTCCGGCCAGTCGCGATGAGCCCGAACCCGACGACATGACGTTGAGCGTGGAGCAATCCAAGTCCTTGACAACAGCGTCGCCGCTCCCGCTAAGCATAAAATTTGCTATGCGGCATTTCATCTTGACGTTTTTTGCGTCGCCCGAACCGCTCATCATGAAGTTGAGGACATCGCAATCAGTCAAATGCGACTCGAAGTCGCCCGAACCCGACATCATTACCGACACCGACGTCGACCGCATTTCGTCAATCTTCATGTCGGCAGAGCCGGCCATTTGCACCTTCAAACTCTCTGAGCGAATCGACTTTATGGAGATGTCGCCCGAACCTGACGACATGATTTTGGCATCGTTGCTCCAATCGACGGTCTTGTCACATTCGAAGTCGCCCGAACCGGCATTTCTTACCGAGCTTAAAGCCGAGCGCATCGTGACCTTGATTTTCAAATCGGGACAACCCTCGCCAATCGATACTGACACATTTTTCTTAAAGCGTATTTTCAGCGTCGAGCCGCCAACATCGCAGGAAAGAAGTCCGACAACATTGTCGGGCCCGCTGATTTCGACCTCATTGGCGTTGCCGCGGACCACTGACACGTCGGCCGAACACACATTCTCTATTTTGCTGAATGCCCCAACTGTGTTGCGGATCGTCGCTTTTTTCTTCGACGCTTTAACCGTCGTGGAGCTACCTTTTTGGAAAAATTCTGTCCATTCCGAAGGAAGGACCTTGTTAATTGCCGACGACTCAAACGCTGCCGTCAAAGCGATTATCAGTGTCAGGGAAAGAATCACACGTTTCATAACATTTTACGATTTATCGGGATTTAATGTCTTTTTGTTTATATGACGTAAAAAGGCGCAAGTTTGTTACACACCCCATGTGTTTTTTTGACTCCTCGGAAATGCAAGAAAAAAATTTTCGTTTTTTCTTGACATTTCGCTCGGCTTTACTAACGTTGAGGTCGTGAAGACCTCGAAGTTAGGCGGCGCCTCGGCAAAAAAAATAAAAAAACTTTGTCTTTTATTTTGTTTTGCGCTCGGCTTGCACTAACGTTGAGGGCGGGGCGGCCTCGAAGTTAGGCTGCGCCTCGGAAATGCAAGAAAAAAATTTTCGTTTTTTCTTGACATTTCGCTCGGCTTGCACTAACTTTGCAAAGAAATTCCATTTATGAAAAATGAATTAAGTCCTGTCAGAAAAGGCATCGTCGGCGTTCAGTTTTTGTTTGTGGCGTTCGGAGCGACAGTGCTCGTCCCACTGCTGATTGGAATCGACCCCGCGACAGCCCTTTTCTCCGCCGGAATCGGCACATTTCTGTTCCACCTTGTAACAAAAGGTAAAGTTCCCGTCTTCCTCGGAAGCAGTTTCGCTTTCATCGCCCCCATCATCGCGGCCACTGCCCAGTGGGGATTGCCTGCCACTTTCGCCGGACTTAGCGGAGTGGCTTTAGTTTATTTCATTGTCAGTATTCTAATCAAGTGGCAAGGCAAACTGTTTCTCGACCGCATCTTCCCTCCCGCCGTAATCGGTCCGGTGATTATCCTCATCGGTCTGTCGCTCTCGCCGAGCGCCGTCAATATGGCGAAAGAATGTTGGTGGCTTGCTATTGTGTCGCTTGGAGCGTCGATTCTCGCTATGGCCGCGGGACGCGGACCTCTGAAAATCATTCCCGTGATTTGCGGAATAATTGTGGGTTACATTGCCGCAGCCATCGCCGGGCTAATCGACTACACTCCCATCGCCGAAGCCCAATGGTTGTCGCTGCCATCTTCGCTGACCGATTTCCATTGGCCCGAATTTGCTTGGGAGCCCTTCGTCTTCATGATTCCAGTGGCTATAGCGCCCGTGGTTGAGCACATAGGCGACATCTATGTGGTTAGCGCCGTCGCGAACAAAGACTTCACCAAAGACCCAGGACTCCACCGCACGATGGCTGGCGACGGACTTGCATGCCTCGTGGCGTCGTTTATCGGCGGACCTCCGGTAACCACCTATTCCGAAGTGACCGGCGCGATGCAAATCACCCGCGTGACAAGCCCGGCAGTCATCCGCGTAGCCGCAGCCACAGCGATAGTGTTCTCAATTTGCGGCAAACTCTCCGCCTTCCTATCGACTATTCCCCAGGCTGTTCTCGGCGGCATTATGCTCCTGCTCTTCGGCTCAATCGCTTCCGTAGGCGTGCAGAATATGCTCCGTAACAAAGTGGACATTAACATCACCCGCAACATCATCATCATCTCGGTGGTGCTGACGCTCGGAATCGGCGGCGCGGTGTGGTCGATAGGTTCGTTCTCGCTTCAGGGCATCGGTCTGTCGGCTCTCGTCGGCGTGATTCTCAACTTGATTCTTCCCCGCGATAAGAAGGCGAAGAAATAATCGACATCACCCCATTTTCCGAATACTGTTTGGCTGAAAAAGTAAGTTTTTTCAGCCAAATTGTTGCATATTGCTCTGATTTTTCGTAGTTTTGCCGACGATAATACAATTTTTTCACAAATAACTATACACTTATGATGAAACGATTACTCATTGTCATAACCACCGCCGCGCTAATGTTCGGCGGGGCTTTTGCCCAAGCCAAACTCGACCCACAAGGGCAAAAAATGGTGCGCGAACTGAAGGCAGCTTCCGACCGCGTCGCTATCAAGGGCCACGCCGTCACTCCGCCAGCGTCAACGCTGACAATCGTCAGTTTCTCCGACGCGGCCGTGCTCGATGAAATAGAATCGCTCGGTGCCACCATCCGCGACCGCCGCAATGGCCTCGCCATCGTGGAAATGCCGGTTGCCGAGATGGAGCAAATTTCAAAGCTCAAGAAGGTGAAATACATTTCGACGGCAAAAAAAGTCAAAGTCAAAAACGACCTCGCCCGAGCCGCCTCCAACGTTGACGCGATACGCAACGGCATTACCAACCCTGAAAAGCCCGAAGAAACGCTTTACTTCGACGGGACGGGAGTGGTGGTCGGCTTGATGGACACCGGCCTCGACCCTAACCACGTCGCATTCCACGATGCCGCCGGCAACAGCCGCGTGAAAGGGATATCGGTGTTTTCCGGCTCCAGCGGCTCCGTCACCCGCTACGCCACAGAATCCGAAATCGCCTCTTTCACCACCGAAAATGAGGACGAGACCCACGGCACCCACGTGCTCGGAATGATGGCAGGCTCTTACACCGGAGGCGACACCGACTTCTCGGGAGTGGCAAGCGGAAGCGACATCTACGTCACCTGCGGCGACCTCTACAACTACAACATCCTGCTCGGAATCATCGACGTCTGCGACTATGCCGAATCCGTCGGCAAACCTGCGGTCGTCAACTTATCGCTCGGAGGAAACGACGGCCAACACGACGAATACGACCAGATGTGCCAATACATCGACCAAATCGTCAGCGGCTACGAGATTCCGCCAATAGTGTGCATCGCCGCCGGCAACGAGGGCGATTCCGAGATTTCAATCGTACGCGAATTTACCAACGCATCTCGACAATTCAGGACAGCCATCGGATATCCTTATGGTTATCCCTATGTTATAGGAAAAGTGGAATTTTATGGCGATGATGAAACACCGTTTACAGTGACGCCATTCATTTGTAACTCCTCAGGTGGAATCCAAAAGACATTGACATCACTTACAGTGAGCGACACTTTCAGCGGAACGCTTTCACCTAGTTTTTCCAGTCTCGATATCTCCGACTATTTCAGAGACTACGGCACGCCATTCGAAGTGACCGCCCAGCTCACCAACGGCAGCAACCGCTTCAGCGTGATTTACGACTGCTATGCAATCGCAACAAACACCCGTTATCATTTGGGCTTCCTAGTTGAAGGCTCTCCCGGGCATAAAATCTACTGCTATCACGGCGGCGACTATGGCACAGAATTTTCCGACGTCAATAATTCCGCGTTCATCACCGGCAACGGCGACGGCACATTCAACTCCATGGCTTGCGGACGGCGAATCGTTGCCGTCGGCGCTTACAACACCCGCTACTCATGGACTTCTATTGACGGATACGAATACAGCTACGGCGATGCCGATTATGAAGCCGACAAGATATCGCCCTTCTCAAGTTGGGGAACACTCTGGGACAGACGCGAAATGCCCCACATTGTCGCTCCCGGCTGCGGCAATGTTTCGTCGGTCAGCACCTACAACATCAACTCCACCGGCGGCAAGGCCTACGAAGAGGCTTATATCGTACGAGTTGACAACCTCAACGGCCGCGACAACCATTGGGCTATCATGCAGGGCACCTCGATGGCAACGCCCCACACCTGCGGAATCATGGCCCTTTGGAAGCAGCTCGTGCCTGAGCTTACTCCCGAGGATGCCGTCCAAGTGGCTCAAACCACCGCACGCAACGACCAATACACCGGCACCGTCCAGGCAGGCGCAGGCAAAATCGACGCTTACGCCGGTCTGCTCGAACTGATGGAACGCACCGGCGTCGAACAGAACATCGCCCGGAAGTTGCCCACGGTGCTCATCGCCACCAACGCCGACGGCTCGCTTTCGATTGCCGCCGCAGAGGCCGATTCGTTCCGTGCGTCGGTAGTTTCGCCCTCAGGCGCTATCGTCAAGACGGTGACCGGCACTGACGGGCGGGCCACAATCGCCACCGACGGCCTGCAAAAAGGCGTTTACATCGTCACCGTCAACGGCGGAAAAGTCGCCCACTCGCAGAAAATCGTGGTTAGATAACAACCGCGCCACAACGACACCATACAGCACTCCCTGCAAATCGGTCGATTTGCAGGGAGTGATTTTTTCGTTATCGTTTTTACCGTTTAACCGGAATCACTAATTATTCGTAAAGATAATCAGTGGCGATGACCGGGATGCCCTTGAATGTTACCTTGACCGATTCTTTTGCAAGCTTTTTGGCCAAGGTAGTTTTAGTGTAGTCGTTTTGAGCTGTAATGTCGACAGTCAACGTGCCTTCGGAGTCGTAATCGACATAACCGTTAAAACTCACTAACGCATCGCTATCAAACCATTTAAAGTCGCCGTCGATGCTTGCCCCGAAATAGTAGTCCTCATCGTCCACGATGTCTTTCACCTTTTTAAATCTCTTTCCGAGTTTGTCGAAAGGAATGTCGATAGTGGCAAAATCGTCGGGCACGGGGTTTGATTCCGTTCCGATTGCTTTGGTCAAATCCACCGAAGCGTCGTTTGTGATAAAAATGGAGTAGCCCCAAGTAGCCTTATAAATGCCTGCATAAAGCAAATCGACAGTTTCCGCTCCCTTGGTTAATTGATTCTTTGTGATTGCATCTTTAGATTTATCGTCATCGCCGCACGACGACACGACACCAGCGCAGACAGCGACAGCCAAAAGCGCAACAAAAAACTTAATCTTCTTCATTATTCTCTGATTTTATTAGTTAATATTTCTGCGAATTTACTCCTTATTTCTAAATAGCAACCCCTTTTCGTGAAAATTTGGCGATTTTTGACTATCTTTGTGAAATAATTCAAGAACTAACTCTCTACACAATATGACAAAAGAAGAATTCAAAGATATTGCGCCCTTCGACGACAACGAAGTGCAACAAGTGATGAGCACGCTCGTCAAAGAGCCTGGCTTCGAGCATGCTGTGCGCTACGTCATGCCCGATGTCGATTACGACAAATTCTGCACACGACTGCTTCAACTCCGCACGAAATATGAGTTCCAGAAAGCCGCGGCCGTGCCGTTCCTCGACGGTGTGCTCGCCCGCTCCACCGACGGCATCACTGTGTCGGGGCTTGACAAGGTTGAGGCGGGGAAAGCATTCACCTACATCTCCAACCACCGCGACATCGTGCTCGACGCGGCATTCCTCAACTACCTGCTTGCCACCCGCGACTTGCCCACCACGGAAATAGCCATCGGCGACAACCTCCTCGTTTTCGACTGGATTGAACGTCTTGTCCGGCTCAACAAAAGCTTCATCGTGCGCCGCGGACTGAAGATGACCCAAGCGCTTGAAGCGTCGAAGCATCTTTCAGCCTACATCCGTTACACAATTACCGAAAAGCGGCAGTCGATTTGGATAGCGCAGCGCGAAGGCCGCGCGAAGGACTCCAACGACGTCACGCAGGAGAGCCTGCTTAAGATGCTCGGCCAGCTTTCGGGCGACGGTAGCCTGCTTGAGAATATTATGGCACTTAACATCGCCCCCCTGTCGATCACTTACGAATACGACCCGAACGACTATCTCAAGGCACGCGAATTTCTCCTCCGCCGCCGCGACCCCGAATTCCACAAATCGCAGCGCGACGACCTCCTCTCGATGGAAACCGGCCTGCTCGGCTATAAAGGACGTGTCCACTACACATTCAACGACTGCATTAATTCGGAAATCGAACGCCTTTCGGGCATCACCGACCGCGCAGAAGTGCTCCACGGAGTCCGTGAGGCCATCGACCGCGCAATCCATGCCGGATATGAGATGTTCAAAATCAACTATATCGCTTACGACCAGCTTAACGACACCGACCGCTTTGCCGACCAATACGACTTCGACGACATTGTCGATTTCGACGAATACATCTCCGCCCAACTCGACAAAGTGGAGGTTGACGGCATCACCGGCGAGGAAGAAATCTTTATGCGCGAAATGATGCTGCAGATGTACGCCAACCCGTTGGCCAACAAACTCATAGCCACTGGCGAGGACAGCGAAGAATAATCCACCCACACCGACTCGAACAATGCGACTGCCCATCTTTTTGATGCTGATTCTGCTCTTTGTCAGTGGACTCGTGGATTTCTATATTTATCGGCTTATCAAGTCGAAGAGGTGGAAGCGCGTCCACGTCATTGTCTCAGTGCTGCTTGCCGTCTATCTCATCGTGTCCATTTCCATTCCGCGGCGCAACGGCAGCGACCAGCAACTACAATCAGTGATGTGGCTGCTATTCGTTTATCTGTCGATTTATATTCCCAAAATCCTCTGCGTCATCGTAGCCCTTATTGGCGAATTGCCACGCCTCTGGAGGAAGCGTCGCTGGAAAGCGATGACCGCCGCCGGAGTTGTGGTGGGCGTTGTCACGTTTGTGGCAACGTGGTGGGGCGCACTCGTCAACCGCTACAACATCGACGTCGTCGAGCAGACCTTCGAGTTTGAAAGACTGCCGCCGTCGTTCGACGGCTACAAAATAGCCCTGTTTTCCGACTTCCATGTCGGCACTTACGGCACCGACACAGCTTTCGTCAGCAAAGCCGTCGATAAAATCAACAGCCTCAACGCCGATGCCATTTTCTTCCTCGGCGACATCGTAAACCGGCAGACCGACGAACTCAGGCCGTTCGTGCGCCCCTTGAGCCGGCTCCGCGCCCCCGACGGAGTGATTTCCATTCTCGGCAACCACGACTACGGCGACTATCGCGACTGGCCCTCGCCCGCCGACCGCAAAGCCAACAACGAGGAACTTTACCTACTGAACGAAAAAATGGGATGGCAGCTCCTCCGCAACCAGACGCGATATATCACCCGCGACTCCGACTCTATTGCCATCATCGGCGTGGAGAATTGCGGCGACCCGCCATTTTCGGTCTATGGTTCGCTCCGCAAGTCGTACGACGGCAGTTTCAACGACGACCGTTTCAAGATTCTACTCACCCACAACCCCGCCCACTGGGCGCGCGAAGTGTGTTTACACGACACCATTAGGATCGACCTCACATTCTCCGGTCACACCCACGCCATGCAAGTATCCACAACTATCGGTGGGAAACGTTACTCGCCTGCGGCTTTGCGCTACCCGAACTGGGGCGGACGCTACGACGACGGAACCGGCCGCACGCTCTACGTCAACATCGGCATCGGCACCGTCGGGCTTCCGATGAGAGTGGGCGCCACTCCCGAAATCACCCTTGTCACCCTCCGCAGAAAGAATCAATAACCCCTACCCCCGACATCCGGCACAATGACTCTCGACTTCGTAAAACTCATTTCCGACACTCTTTCCCTGTCGGAACACTCGGTGGAAGCCACCATCAAACTTCTCGACGAAGGCGCCACGATTCCTTTCATCAGCCGCTACCGAAAGGAAGCCACCGGCGCACTCAACGAAGTGGAAGTTTTCAACATCTCGCAACTCTACGACGACCTTAAGGAACTTCTCCATCGCAAAGAATTTATTTTCAAGACGATAAGCGACCAAGGCAACATGACCGACGAAATCGCCGCCGCCATCGAAGCCACCACCGACCCGTCTGTTCTCGAAGACATCTACCTGCCTTTCAAGCCCAAGCGCAACACCCGCGCCCAAGTGGCACGCCAACGCGGCCTTGAACCGTTGGCAAAACAGATTATGGCACAAAACGCCGCCGACGTGGCACGTATCGCCGAAAAATACGTCACCGAAGAGGTGCCGACAGCCGATGACGCCCTGGCGGGCGCGTCGGACATCATTGCCGAATGGGTCAGTGAAACAGAATGGGTCAGAAGCGGTATCCGCTCGCGATTCCTGCGCCATGCTTTGGTGAGCGCTACTGTCGTGAAGGGCAAAGAGCAGGAAGGAGCCAAATTCCGCAACTATTTCAATTACCGCCAACCACTGTCGAGATGCAGCTCCCACCAGTTTCTCGCCATCCGACGCGGAGAAGCCGAGGGAATCCTGAAAATGAGCCTCGACATCGACGACAAACGCGCCGTTGAGTCGATATGCCGCCGTTTTGTCAAGGCAGGCGGCCAACGCCAATCGGCACAGATAGTCGCCGATGCGATTGCCGACGGCTACAAGCGACTTATCCGCCCTTCGATTGAAACGGAAGTGGTGGCACTCGCCAAATCCAAAGCCGACGCCACGGCAATAGAAATGTTCGCCGACAACCTGCGCCAACTCCTTTTCGCATCGCCCCTCCACGGCAAACGTGTGATGGCCATCGACCCGGGATTCCGCACAGGATGCAAACTCGTGGTGCTTGACGCTCAAGGCAACCTCCTCCACCACAACGTCATCTTCCCCACCGCGCCTGCCAACGACTATGCGGGAGCCTCTCGTACCGTAGTCCGCTATGTCAAACGCTTCGAAATCGACGCCATAGCCCTCGGCAACGGCACGGCAAGCCGCGAGACTGAGCGTTTCCTTCGTTCGCTCAACTTCGACCGCAACGTGGAAATATTCGTCGTCAGCGAACAGGGCGCTTCGATTTATTCGGCTTCGGAGGTGGCGCGGGAGGAGTTTCCTGACGAGGACGTAACCGTTCGGGGCGCGGTTTCTATCGGCCGACGCCTTATCGACCCGCTCGCCGAATTGGTGAAAATCGACCCCAAGTCAATCGGCGTCGGGCAATACCAACACGACGTCGACCAGTCGAGGCTAAAAGCGGCACTCGACTTCACCGTAGAAAGTTGCGTTAACTCGGTGGGCGTCAACCTAAACACCGCTTCGCCTCATCTGCTCGCATATGTGGCCGGAATCGGTCCGCAACTCGCCCGCAAAATTGTGGAATTCCGCTCCCAAAACGGCGATTTCCATTCCCGCGACGAACTGATGAAAGTGCCGCGCCTCGGCGAAAAAACTTTCGCCCAATGCGCCGGTTTTCTCCGCATTCCCGATGCCGAAAACGTCCTCGACAACACCGCCGTCCACCCCGAAAGCTACCATATCGTCGCCAAAATGGCACGCGACCTCAGCGTCGGCCTCGACAGCCTCGTGCGTAGCCACGACCTGCTTGCTTCAATCGACCTGTCGAACTACGTTGACGAAGAAGTAGGCATTCCCACCCTCACCGACATCGTCGAAGAACTCGAAAAACCGGGCCGCGACCCGCGCGAAACTGCCGACACCGTCGAGTTTGACGACGATGTTAACGATATTGAGGACCTCGTTGTCGGGATGGAACTGAACGGCATTGTCACAAATATTACCGCTTTCGGCGCATTTGTCAACATAGGCATTAAGGAAGACGGCCTCGTCCATGTGTCGGAAATTGCCAACCGGCGTGTGGATTCGCCCGCAGAAGTGGTGAAAATCAACCAACACGTGAAAGTGCGCGTCAAAAGCGTCGATCTGGAACGCCACCGTGTCGCCCTGTCAATGAAAGGTTTCGGTAATAAATAACCCTTAATATATCATCTTTCAACTTTTCTCTCTCAATTATACTCTTTTAACAATACCCCCTATGGATGTAAGAATCGAGGAATCGTGGAAACGCGCTCTTGCCGACGAATGGGACAAACCCTACTTCGTCAAACTCACTCAGTTCGTGCGTCAACAATACTCCACCCGCACCATATATCCACCCGCCGGCAAAATTTTCGCCGCCATGGACATTTGCCCCTTCGACAAGGTTAAGGTGGTGATTATCGGCCAAGACCCCTACCATGAGCCTGGTCAGGCCCACGGACTCTGCTTCTCGGTAAACGACGGAGTGCAGATACCTCCCTCGCTCGTCAATATCTACAAGGAAATCCACGACGACCTCGGACTGCCGATTCCCACTTCGGGCAACCTCGAACGATGGGCGCGTCAGGGAGTGCTGCTCCTCAACGCCACCCTCACCGTCGAAGCCCACCGCGCCGCCTCTCACCGCGGTCAAGGATGGGAAACTTTCACCGACGCAATTATCCAGCGTCTGTCGGGATTCCGCAACAACCTCGTATTCCTCCTTTGGGGAAGTTTCGCCATCAGCAAACGTCAGCTCATCGACCAGTCGCGCCACCTCGTACTGACATCGCCCCACCCCTCGCCGCTCAGCGCCTACCGAGGCTTCTTCGGAAACCATCACTTCTCGCAGGCAAACGAGTATTTAGTCAGAAATGGCATTACGCCTATTCAATGGTAATCACAAAATTAAGATAGAATAATTAAAGAAATTGTTTAATATGACTTTATCTCTCGAACAGCGCATCGAACGCGCTCGCCTGCTCCACCGCGAGGGCTACAACTGCGCCCAATGCGTGGTTATGGCGTTTGACGACGTCACCGGCCTCGACGCGACGAAAGCCGCCGAAATCACCGCCGCCATGGGGGCCGGAATGGCCGGACAACGACAAATTTGCGGCACGCTGTCGGGAACCGCCATCGTCAACGGCATCGCTTCGTTCAAATCGCCCAAAGACAAGCCCGCAGTCTATCGCTCCACCTGCGCGCTTTTCGACCAATTCAAGGCGAAAAACGGTTCGATTGTTTGCGGCGAACTCCTCACGCGCCCCGACCGCAAACCCTGTATGCAATATATCGAAGACGCGATTACAATCATCGATAACCACCTCAGAAACAGCTAATGCAACGCTTTAAATTAATATCGCTACTTTGCCTTTTTCCAACGGCTTACGCATACGCCGAAGTCGATACCACTCCAGGCATTTTCGACTCCCGTTTCCACACCCTTGAGACTCGGCTCGAAGGCAACTTCTACGCCCCTGCGGTGATTCCGCTCAACGGCGAGGACCTCATAGCCATCTCATTCGACGAAATCGGCGAAGACCGCTCTTATCTCCGCTACTCGCTCGTCCACTGCAATGCCGACTGGCAACCTTCAGCCCTCGTCGAGGCTGAATACATCGACGGCTTCAACGAAGGCAGGATTGAGAATTACGAATACTCCCAACTCACCAAAACCCACTACACCCATTATTCGCTGTTCATCCCCAACGACGACATCCGCCCAACCAAGTCGGGCAACTACCTTCTCCGCATCTATGACGAAAACGACCCCGAGCGCACCCTGCTTCAGACGCGATTCATGGTGAGCGAGTATTCGATGAAAATCAACGCCGAAATCACCTCGCGCACCGACGTCGATTACAACGAAGCCCACCAGCAGATCTCCATTGTCGTCGATGCCGACCGAACGCCCGTTCAGAACATCATGGGCGACCTGACTGTCAGCGTCACTCAAAACGGACGCCTCGACAACGCCGTCCTCGTCAGCCGCCCCTCGCGTTTTGCCGGCAAAATCGCTTATTACGAGCACCTTCGCCCGCTGATTTTCCCCGCTGGCAACGAATACCGGCGCGTGGAATTCACCGCCGTCAACATCCCGCTCAAAGGCGTGGAGCGCACCGACTATTTCGAGCCTTTTTATCATGTCACACTCATTCCCGACGAAGTGCGCTCTTACCAGCCCTACGCCTACGACCAGACACAGCACGGACGTTTCCTCGTGCGCGAGTACAATTCCTCGCAGAGTGAAATCGAGGCCGACTACGTAGTGGTGCATTTCTCGCTCCCTTGCGACGAAATCGAAGGCTACGACCTCTTCCTCGACGGCGACTTCACCCTCCGGCGCTTCAACCCCGACTCGCGGCTCGTGTATAACCGCGCCACCGGCGCTTACGAGGCGAGCATCCTCCTCAAGCAGGGAGCTTACAACTACCAGATTCTCGCCGTGCCGGAAGGCACCACTGTCGGGCGCACCGACATTATCGAGGGCGACAAGTATCAGACTGTCAACGAATACGTCATCGCCGTCTATCACCGGCAGTCGGGCGAGCGCTACGACCGTCTGACGGCCACCGCCACATTCTATTCAGGAAAATGACCGAAGAAACCGAAGAATATATGCTGCAAATTGGAAACGCCCTCGTCAGCCTCGACATCGCCGAACGGATGTTCTGTTGCGACCTTGACAAATGCCTCGGACAATGCTGCATCGACGGCGACGCCGGAGCGCCAATCACCGAAGAGGAGCGCGACATCATCGAAAAAATACTACCCGAAATCTGGAACGACCTCCTACCGCAGGCCAAAGAGGTAATCAACGAACAGGGAGTGAGTTACATCGACGAGGAAGGCGACTTGGTCACGTCTATTGTCGGCGGGCAGAACTGCGTTTTCACTACTTTCGCCGAAGGAGGAATGTGCCAATGTGCCATCGAAAAGGCCTTCCGCGAAGGGCGTGTTGACTTCATGAAACCCGTTTCCTGTCACCTCTACCCGCTACGCATCACCGAATACCCCTCGTTCACAGCCGTAAACTACCACCGCTGGAAAATCTGCCGTTGCGCCGAAGCCCTCGGCCGCAAAAACGGCATTCGACTTTATAAATTCCTCCGCGAGCCACTTATCCGCCGCTTCGGTCAAGAATGGTACGACGAACTCGCCCTCGCCTGCGAAAAATATCTCCGCCAAAACCTTTAAGGAAAAACACCCATTCCTCCCGATTCCGCTTTGCCGTTTGACGAATTTTGATTACTTTTGTAGTTTGAATAATTGCGGCTTTTTTAGCCGACACCTAAACGACATAAACAATTAGACAAATACAAATATATGAACGAGTTAGCTACAAAG
>CADBML010000086.1 GCA_902795825.1 uncultured Bacteroidales bacterium | reverse complement strand
CGGGAGCGAGGGAGCAATGCGGGCATTGTGACCGAGTGACTGTCAAGTAGATTCGAATATAATCCTGAATTTACGAAAGAGTTCATTGTCGTTACTGTTTTTTTTGAAATCATTTGAACGTGGAATTTATAGAAAGCCCCTTTACTCCTCAGTGTCATTATACCGAATTGGCGTACTTTTAGTTTCGGTTCTGTTTCTCTTTTTCCCCGCAACGCGTAAACTGGCAGTTGTCGGTTCGCGTTCAGTTTAGGGGATTTATAGTATGTCACTTTAATGCTCTATATACAAGTGTGTTGCATTTGTCGGGGTCGATGATGAGTCGCGCTGTGCGACGGATGTCGTCGGTGGTCACTTTGCGGTAGTTGTCAACCAGGGAGTTTATGTCGGTGTGCTGCATCTCGTTGATGGCCAGTTGAGTGGCTTTGTTTTGGCTGCTCATCAGGCTAAAAGTGAGCGTCGATTCATATCGGTTGACTGAGCGCGTGAGTTCGCGTTGTGTGAGCGATTCAGAATCGGAATAGATGCGGCAGGCTTCGTCGATGAGCATTTCTTCCGCTTTTTTGATAGTCGATTCGGAGTTGTCGGCGAGACGGGCTGTCAGCGAAAGCATGCCGGCTTCGTCAGTGCCGGATATGCTGGCATCGGCTTCGGTGAACAACTTGCTCCCCACCACGAGATTCCGGAAAAATCTTGATGATTTCCCAAAGGCGAGAAGATCGGTGATGATGTCACATTCGCGGTAGCCTTTCTCTCCATGGGCGGGCATTGGGAAGGTCTTCACAATAATCGTTTGCGGCACGTTGGCTGTCACTGTTTTCCTTCGCGGCTCGGTTTGTGCCGGCTCTTGCGGAAGATTCCGTGCGGCGATTCCTCTGCTTGGGATGGGCCCGAACCATTTATTTGCCAAATCGACCACCCGTTCGAACTCTACATTGCCGACTACTGCGATTACGGCATTGTCGGGGGCGTAGTGGGAAAAGAACCACTGTCGCACGTCGTCGAGGGTGACGCGTTCGAGGTGGGAAATTTCTTTTCCGATTGTCGGCGTGCGGTAGGGGTGGATGGTGTAGTGAAGGGGATAGAGGTGGTGGTACAGGTCGCCGTAGGGGCGATTGAGGTGGGTTTGCTTAAACTCCTCGATGACGACGTGGCGTTGCACATCAAGCGACTTTTCGGTGAACGCGAGCGAGAGCATCCGGTCGCTTTCAAGCCAGAAAGCGGTCTCGATATTATGTGCGGGAAGAATGTCGAAGAAGTTGGTGAAGTCTTGGCTTGTCCATGCGTTGTTGATGCCGCCAGCGCGCTCGAGGGCTTTGTCGAAATTAGCCACATTTTGCGAGCCGCCGAACATCAGATGCTCAAACAGATGCGCCATTCCTGTCAGTTCGGGATCCTCGTCGCGGCTGCCAACATTGTAAATCACATCAAACACCGCCATAGCCGTCGAATTGTCGCGGCAATGGACAATTTTCAGACCATTGTCGAGCGTGGCTCGCTGAACGTCAATCATTTACGGAGCTTTCTATTAATTCCACGTCGGAATAATCATGAACAAACACTGACAATAATGAACCCTTTCGCGAATTTATTTGCGCCTGGATGGCAGTAATTCGGCCAGAATGCCCGCATTGCTCCCTTGTTTCCGCCAACCGTCGGTCAAATATCCTCTCTGAATTTTTCGAAAGGCAATTACTTGGTATCCCCTTTGATGACTCGGGCGGAGATGATGCTGATGTCGGTGGTGGGGCGGTCGGCACGGTCGGTCGCGGCCTTTTCGATTTTTGCCACAACTTCCATTCCGTCAATCACTTCGCCAAACACGGTGTATTCGTTGTCGAGGTGGGGCGTACCGCCTACGGTGGTGTAGGCGTCGCGTTGTTCGGGGGTGAGCTTGGGCATATTGGCTTGTATTTCGGCTTCGGTCTCGGCGGCGAGGCGGTTTTGCAAGGCGCTGAGGCCGGCTTGGTCGCCCATGCGTTGCATATAGCGGATTTCGTCCATGTGTTGGTCGGCCTTTTTGTTGAAAATGCTCTGCATTTTCGACATTGCCAACTGCTGCTCGATGGCTGAAATTTGGCTTTCGGGATAGACTTTGCCTGTGACTATATAAAATTGTGAGCCTGACGATTTCTTTTGAGGGTTGACTTGGTCGGCTTGCCTTGCGGCGGCGAGAGCGCCGCGCTTGTGGAAGTGGCGGGGATAAACGATTTCGGCATCGATTTGATAGCCCGGGCCGCCGGAGCCGAGGTGTTTTCCTGCGGGTGCGCCTTTAGAGTCGGGGTCGCCGGTTTGAATCATAAAATCTTTTATTACGCGATGGAACAGCACCCCGTTGTAGTAACCGTCGTTGACGAGTTTGACGAAGTTGTCGCGATGGCGAGGCGTGTCACCGTAGAGGAGGATTGTGATGTCGCCAAGCGACGTTTTGAGTTCCACACGGACCGATGTGGTGTCGGTTTTTTCTTCCATGACGGTGGGGGGATTTTCTGTGGGTTTGGCTGAAGTGTTGTTGTCGGCATTGCAGGCCGAGGCGCTGACAAGCAGCGCGGCAATGAATGAATATAATTTAAGCATAATAATGTGAGGGGCTTCTATAAATTGCCTTTAGGGAAGAGGCGTTTGTAGATGCGTCGGAAATTGTTGTCGGAGGCGTTAAGCTCATCGACGTGTTGCTGGTAGTCTTCGCCCCAGATTGATTGGAGTAGGTCGCCGATGTATCGCCTTTCGCGGTCTTTGTCGATGGCGGCGGCGATTAGCTTGTCGATGGCGGCCGCGAACCGGCTGGCGTCGATGGCGTGAAGATATCGCGCGGCCGACACCACGTATTGCCCGGTCGCATCGACATTAATCATGTTGTCGGCGAGGGCGTCAATGTCGAAGTCGTCGTCTTCGATATGATTGGCGATATATTCGTAAGTGAGCAGCCCGTCAGGGTCGGCTGTCAGTTGTCGTTTGTCGTTTTCGGTCATTGTTGTCGCATAATAAAATATGGTCAAGCCCGGAGTGCAGGCTTGACCATAGGAGGGAGGATTACTTGTTCTCTTCGGGCTCTTGTCCCCATTGCTGGCGGGCAAGACGGCGATAGTTGTTGTAGCGCCACTGGGCGTTCTCCTTGGCGGCGTTGAAGAGCTGCTCGGCTTCTTCGGGATATTGCTTCATCACGGAAGCGTAGCGCACTTCGCCTTTGAGGAAGTTGATGAATTCGTCCCAGTTGGGCTCTTTCGAGTCGAGTGTGAACGGGTTCTTGCCTTCTGCTTCAAGAGCGGGGTTGTAACGCCAGAGATGCCAGTAGCCGCATGCCACGGCGTTGGCTTCTTCCTGTTGCGATTTGCCCATTCCGGCTTTAAGCCCATGGTTGATACAGGGCGCGTAGGCAATGATGATCGACGGGCCGTCGTAGGCTTCGGCTTCGCGGATGGCCTTGAGCGTTTGGGCTTGGTCGGCGCCCATTGCAATCTGTGCGCAATAGACGTAGCCGTAGGTCGATGCTATCAGCCCGAGGTCTTTCTTGCGGATGCGCTTGCCGGCGGCGGCGAATTTGGCGATTGCTCCGATAGGCGTTGCTTTCGAAGCCTGGCCGCCGGTGTTGGAATAAACTTCGGTGTCGAGCACGAGAATGTTGAGGTTCTTGCCCGAAGCGAGGACGTGGTCGAGACCGCCGAAGCCGATGTCGTAGCTGGCGCCGTCGCCGCCGATGATCCATTGCGAGCGTTTGACGAGATAGTGGCTCAATTCGTCGATTTCCTTGCAGATGTCGCATCCGCAGGCTTTCACGAGGGGAACGATTGCGTCGGCGAGGCGTCGGCTTTCGTCGGCGTCGTTTTTCTTCTCAATCCATTCGGCGAGGAGTGCTTTGAGCTCGTCGGAGCAGCAGTCGCATTTCTGGGCGTCGTTGGCGAGTTTCACGAGGCGTTCGCGCATCTTTTCGTTGGCGAGCACCATGCCCATTCCGTATTCGCAGAAGTCCTCGAAGAGGGAGTTTGCCCAAGCGGGACCGTGACCTTCGGCATTCTTTGTGTAAGGTGTCGAAGGAATCGAACCGGAATAAATCGAACTGCAACCAGTGGCGTTCGATGCCATTTCGCGGTCGCCGAAAAGTTGGGTGATAAGTTTGAGGTAGGGCGTTTCGCCGCAGCCCGAGCAGGCTCCGGAGAACTCGAAGAGGGGAGTGGCGAACTGTGAATTCTTGACGTTGGCCTTGATATCGACGAGCTTTTGCTTTGAAGCGACTTTTTCGACGCAGTAGTCCCAGTCTTTCTGCACGTCGAGTTGGCTTTCGAGATGCTTCATCGTCAAGGCCTTCTCGCCTTTCTTTCCGGGGCATACGTCGGCGCAATTGCCGCAACCGAGGCAGTCGAGAACGTCAACGGCCTGTAAGAAGCGCATTCCGACGAATTGCTTGCCGATGGCGACGATGGTCTTTTCTTCGCCGAAGGGAGCTGCCGCCATTTCGGCTTCGTCGAGGAGGAACGGACGGATTGCTGCGTGGGGGCAGACATAGGCGCACTTGTTGCATTGGATACACGTCGCGGGATTCCATTCGGGAACGAATGCCGCCACGCCGCGTTTTTCGTATTTGGCGGTGCCGAGAGGCCATGTGCCGTCTTCGCTTCCGCGGAATGCCGACACGGGAAGGAGGTTGCCGTCCTGTGCGTTGATGGGGCGGACCACCTTGGTGACGAATTCGGGCTCGTCGCGGACTGGCGCTTCGTCGTCGGGAAGCTCTGCCCATGCGGGGTCGATGTCGAGACGGCGGTATTCGCCGCCGCGGTCAACGGCCGCCCAGTTCTTATCGACGATGTCCTGTCCTTTCTTGCCGTAGCTCTTGACGATGAATTTCTTCATCTGTTCGACGGCGAGATCCACGGGAATCACTTCGGTGATGCGGAAGAAAGCCGACTGGAGGATGGTGTTCGTGCGGTTGCCGAGACCAATTTCCTGGGCTATGCGTGTGGCGTCGATATAGTAGAGCGTTATGTCGTTCTTGGCGAGGTAGCGTTTGATTTTATTTGGGAGGTTCTTAGCCAGTTCTTCTCCTTCCCAAATCGTGTTGAGGAGGAACGTGCCGCCTTTGCGAAGCCCTGATGTTACATCATACATGTGCAGGTAGGCCTGGACGTGGCAAGCCACGAAGTTAGGCGTTGTCACCAGATAGGTTGAACGGATGGGCTCGTCGCCGAAACGTAGGTGGGAGCAGGTGAAGCCGCCCGATTTCTTTGAGTCGTAGGAGAAGTAGGCTTGGCAATATTTGTCGGTGTTGTCGCCGATGATTTTGACGGAGTTTTTGTTGGCTCCGACTGTGCCGTCAGCGCCGAGACCGAAGAATTTGGCTTCGAAGATGCTCTCGCCGCCGAGGGGAATTTCCTCTTTCGGGGGAAGCGAGGTGAATGTCACGTCATCGACGATGCCGATGGTGAACTGATTCTTGGGCTCGGGAAGTTCGAGGTTCTCAAACACGGAGAGGATTTGCGCGGGAGTGGTGTCCTTTGAAGAAAGTCCGTAACGGCCGCCGACGATGAGCGGGGCGTTTTCTTTGCCATAGAAGCAGTCCTTGACATCGAGATAGAGAGGTTCGCCGTTCGAACCGGGCTCTTTTGTGCGGTCGAGCACGGCAATGCGCTTCACTGTCGAAGGAACGGCGGCGAGGAAATGCTTTGCCGAGAACGGGCGGTAGAGATGCACGATTACCATACCCACTTTCTTGCCTTGACGGTTCAGGTGGTCGATGGCTTCCTGAGCTGCCTGGGTCACAGAACCCATTGCTATGATGATGTTTTCGGCATCGGGAGCGCCATAGTAGTTGAAAAGTTGGTAGTCGCGGCCGGTGAGCTTGGATATTTCGTTCATATATTCCTCCACGATTGCTGGCACGGCCTCATAGTAGGTGTTCGACAGCTCACGGTGTTGGAAGAATGTCTCGGGATTTTCGGCCATGCCGCGGTTGACGGGGCGCTCGGGGGTCATCGCGCGATTGCGGAATTCGCTGAGAGCTTTCCGGTCGATGAGCGGGGCGAGGTCGTCGTTGTCGAGGGCTTCGATTTTCTGGATTTCATGGGATGTGCGGAAGCCGTCGAAGAAAGAGATGAACGGCACGCGCGACTTAATCGTTGAGAGGTGGGCCACACCGGCGAGATCCATCACTTCCTGCACTGAACCTTCGGCGAGCATGGCGAAGCCCGTGGAACGAACCGACATTACGTCTTGTTGGTCGCCGAAAATCGACAATGAATGGCTGGCGAGGGTGCGCGCCGCCACATGAATCACGCACGGCAGCAATTCGCCCGCTATTTTATACATGTTCGGAATCATTAGGAGCAAGCCTTGCGAAGCGGTGTAGGTGGTGGTCAACGCGCCGGCCTGCAACGAGCCGTGGACTGCGCCGGCGGCACCGGCTTCCGACTGCATTTCTTGCACCATTACTGTTTCGCCGAAGATGTTTTTGCGCCCTGCGGCGGCCCATTCATCGACATATTCTGCCATTGTCGAAGAGGGCGTGATGGGGTAGATGGCGGCTACCTCCGTGAACATGTACGATACATGCGCGGCGGCTTGGTTGCCATCACAGGTGAGGAATTTTTTCTCTTTACTCATAGTCGTGTGAAGATACTTGTTATATTGATGATTTTTATTGAATGCTAAATCGTTGGCTTCGGTCATCGACAATGGTTGTCGGCTGGCTTTGCCTCTCAAACTGCAAATTTACGAAAAAATTGCAATAGTGCAAAATTCATAATGCTAATTCCGTCCGGCAATTCTGAGTAGTAACGTGGTAATGTGCGGCAATGTGCGGCAATGTGTGGTAATGCGTGGTAATGTGTGGCAATGCGTGGTAATGTGCTGCAATGTGTGGCAATGTGTGTCAATGAGCGGTAATGTGTGGCAATGTGCGGTAATATGTGGCAATGTGCGTGCGGCAATGTGTGGTAATGCGTGGCAATGTGTCATTTCCCTCCTGTCGGAGTGGTGCGAGACGCAGTCTCGTACTCCGAAGCCCCTTCCGCCGCCTATTATACACATTATTGTACAT
>CADBML010000085.1 GCA_902795825.1 uncultured Bacteroidales bacterium | reverse complement strand
TGCTTGCGAAATAATCGCGGTGATAGTTTAGCGAACGTCGCCCGCAGGGCGGTGCGCGATGGCGAAGCCAAAACTACTCAACGCAATGAGGAGTTGGGAATGAGGAATGAGAAATTGTTTTCGATTGTTCGAGTATTCGAATGTTCAATTACTCGAATGTTCGATAATCTATTCGATGTAGCCGAAAGCGCGGAGTTTGTTGTCGCGGTTGCGCCAGTCGGGCTCAACCTTGACGAACAATTCGAGAAACACCTGCTTGCCGAAAAACAGTTCGATGTCTTTTCTCGCTTGTGACCCCACTTTCTTTAGCATCGAGCCGCCACGGCCTATAATGATGCCCTTTTGGCTTTCACGCTCGACGTAAATCACCGTCATGATGTGGATTTTCGCTTCCGCCTCGTCGAATTTTTCGACAATCACTTCGGCGGAGTAGGGGACTTCCTTGTCGTAGTTGAGGAGAATTTTCTCGCGGATGATTTCGGTGACGAAGAAGCGTGCGGGTTTGTCGGTAAGCGCGTCTTTTCCGAAGTAAGGTGGCGACACCGGCAGGAGTTCGACGATGCGCCGCATAAGGTTATCGACATTGAAGCGTAGAGTGGCGGAAGTGGGATAGACTTCCGCGTTGGGAAGCAGCTGCCGCCATTGTTCCACGAGTTGTTCGAGTTCGGCTTGGCCCTTTAGCAAGTCGATTTTGTTGATGACGAGCAGCACAGGCACTTTCTCTTTCGCCACCTTTTCAAGATAATCGGCGTTCTTCGTGGGCGACTCCACCACGTCGGTGACGTAAATCAGTACGTCGGCGTCGGTCAAAGCCTCTTCCGAAAAACCGCGCATACTCTCATGGAGGCGCGAATGTGGGGCGAGCACGCCCGGGGTGTCGGAAAAGACGATTTGGTAGTCGTCGGTGTTGACGATGCCGAGGATGCGGTGGCGGGTGGTTTGCGACTTGGCGGTGATAATGCTAAGGCGCTCGCCGACGAGATAGTTCGACAGAGTTGATTTCCCGACATTGGGATTTCCGACGATGTTGACGAATCCTGCTTTGTGGTCCATTGGCGTTGCAGTGATAAATGGGTGAATTAATTGATGCTTAATCGCTGCGGCGTAGAGCTGTCGTTGACATCTATATACGACAACAACCGCCCGACAATCCCTCTGGGGAGTCCCATGGGGTGGTGTTTGTCAGGAGGTGGTGTCGGCGATGATGAAGAGAAGCGGTTGTCGAGGACAACGGGGCTCAGAAACGGTTTAAATTTTTCGACCAATTAGTTGGGGAAAAATCAAACCGCGTCTAAATTATTGAGCCACTTCTTCTTTCGCGATAGCGAGTTGGCCACGGTAGTAGCCACATTCGCCGCAGACGGTGTGATAAACGTGCCATGCGCCGCAGTTGGGGCAGAGCGCCAATGTGGGAGCAACGGCTTTGTCGTGGGTGCGGCGTTTTGCCGTACGGGTCTTCGATTGTTTGCGTTTAGGATGTGCCATTTTATTGTTGTTAAAATGCAGTTAGTTGAAATTCTTGAAATTTTTCAGTGCTTCCCAACGGGGGTCGGTCTCTTCGCTTTCATCGGATTCGGAGCCGCTGTGCCGCTGCAGGATGTCGCTCATCGTCGGGTTGCACTCGCCATCTGCATGGACGTGGTGGAGCGGAACCGACAAGGCGACGGTGTCGTAGAGCAGACGGCTTGCGTCGAGACAATTGTCGCTTTCAGGAATAATGAGCATATCGTCGGCGGAGTCGTCGAAGTCTTTTCCGAACTTGACGAAAGTGTGGTAGCCGGCATCAACATGATGGTCCATGTCGTCGAGGCAACGGTCACACTCTATTGTCACGTTTCCTTTCGCTGTCAATGTCAGCTCATAGACGGAGCCGGAAACGCTTACGGTTATTTCCGCAACGACCTGACCGCCTTTGATTTCGTCGCTTTCCATCGCTGAAAAGAATTTACTGTCAAGGCGGTAGCTGAACGTATGCTTCCCTTGCGGGAGCGTCTTCAGCGGCAGTTCATATTCCTTTAAAGTTTTCAATGGGCTATTGCCGTTAGAAAAAGCGACTGCAAATTTAGTACAAATTTCGCAAATTACCAACTTTCGTGCCATCAAAGTTTCATCTTGCCACAAAACATCAAAACATAAAATGGCAAAACGGCTTTACGAAACTGCCGCGTTCCTTTTTGGCTTTCCGCGAAACGCCGGAAACGCCATTTGAGACGAAATATTGCGGCGACTCCACCGAGTTAGGGGCAAAAAAAAGCTGATCACTCACGTGGTCAGCTTAATTCTTTGCGTTTGGCTTAGCTTATTTTGCTTCAGCGGCGGGAGCAGCTTCGGCGGGAGCAGCTGCAGAGTCAGCAGCGGCAGCAGCGGAGTCGGCGGGAGCAGCAACGGAATCAACAACAGCAGCAACTGTATCAACAGCGTTTGCGAGAGAATCTACAGCAGCAGCAGCGTCCTTTGCGGCTTCATTGCAAGCGAAGAAAGATGCGCTAAGAGCAACAGCAACGATTAAAACTAACTTTTTCATTTTTTCTTGTGATTAAAAATAGTAAAACAATAATTATTGATTCAAATTCGGTGCAAATTTACGAAGCTTTTTTTAATTGGCAATAATTTTTGCGAAAAAAATCACAAAAAATGGAAATTTTTTCGATTTTTCGTGATTTTTTGGAGTTTTGCCATCATTTTTTGCGGTTTAATGGCAATTTTCAAGCATCTGCGTCAGGCTATTTTTTCGTGCCGAAGAGGTCGGCGCGGTTGCGGACGATTGCGGGCGTCACAATATCTTCGGGAACGAACCGCCATTGGTCGAGCGGTCGGGGCGAGATTGTGTCGCGGCTTTCGATATATTTCATTATATAATAGCGGATGTCGCGTTCGGATGCTTTGACGACTCGGCGTTTGAGCATAGAGCGCCATATTCCGGCTCCGTCGGTGAGGTGTCCGCCGCCGCCGTTGCCCCGATAGGAGTTGACCGCCACGCGGTAGATGCGTGTAAGGTCGAACCGCTTTCCGTCGGCCATGGATATGATGTTGACCTTTTCGCCTTTCGGTCGGGTGACATCGACGGTGTAGATAATTCCTGCGGCGGAGTCGAAGTTGTAGAATGAGTTTTGGAAGAAATGTGTCGATGGGTCCTCGTTCTTAAACCAGATGAGGTTGTCGCCTGGCGACGACATCGTCTTGGTCCAGAGGTAGTAGGAATGCTCGAGGTAATCTTTAATCTCTTTTCCCGAAAGTTCCATGGTGTAGAGCCTGTTTTCGTAGCGGTAGAGGCTGAAAAGGTCGCTCATGAAGATTTCGCCTTCGCGGATAGAAGTGTCGAACGACAGTGGGGCGGCAAACGAGATGTCGGCATTTGCAGCTTCGAGCTGAATGGTGTGGATGAAGTCGATGAATGCCGAGGAACCGAAATAAGCGTCGTCGGTAGAGATGGTTTTGTCGATGACGCCGAGGCGCTTTCCGACAAATTGGTTGATCGTGTCGACATTGTCGGCAAAATGATTGGAATAATTAGGGTCGGGGACGAAATCGGCCATGTCGACAATACGTCCGGTGATTTCCTTGCCGGTGACTTTGCCGGCTTCGACGTTGATTTTCAGGTCGGCTTCGGCCACGGCGAAGGCGTTGGCGGCAGGATTCATGACGAGCACTTTTGTCCCGTCGGGGGCGGAATGATAGGCGCAGTGGCGCTGGTGGTCGTGGCCCATAAGAATGAGATCGAACCCCGCCACGCTTTGGGCTACGGCGGCAGAAGCGTTTTCGGTGACATATTTCGACGGATAGCGGTCCTCAAGTCCGGAGTGGAACAGGCCGATTACTATGTCGGGCTTCTCGGTGTTGCGGACGAGGTTGACCCAATATTCCGCCGACCGCTGAATGTCGTCGAACTTCATCCCCGACCACAGACTTTCGGGCACCCACGAAGGAATCGAGGGAGTGACCATGCCTATCACGGCGATTTTCAGTCCTTGGCGTTCGATGATGGTGTAGGGAGTGAAATAGGGTCGGCCGGTCTTTGTGTTGATGACGTTCGCGCCTAACACGGGGAAATTGCATTGGCGTGTCCATCGGTCATAAACGTCGTGGCCAGCTTCGATGTCGTGGTTTCCGACGGCGACAGCGTCGAAGCGCATGTAGTTCATGACGTCGGCGGCGACATGGGTCGATGTGGTGTCGACGAAGTTGTAGTAATAGACGGCGGGTTGTCCCTGAAGGATGTCGCCCGCGTCGAGGAGCACCACCTTGTCATCGCCCAAGTTGCCGCGGAGGGAGTTGACATAATTTGCCACACGGGCGAAGCTGCCGCGCCCGGGCTGACGGGTCGTGAAGTTGACGGGGAAGAAGTTGCCGTGGGCATCGGAGGTCTCGACCACTTTCAGGTGTATTTCCTTCGCTTCGGCGAGATTGACGATGCTCGTCAGTACAAATAGAATCAGAAGAAGCCTTTTCATGCCTTGTGTATTATTTCGTTGGGATTTTTATCGTTGTGGTCGGTCATCCGCCGATGTAGAAACAGCGGATTTTGCCCACAGGGAGTTTGCCTTCGAGCTTCAGCGGGATGTGGCGTGAGTCCATCGAAATCCAAGCGTCCATATCGTCGGACGACTTCTTTTTCGAACCCATTGTGAAGGTGAAAGTGATATGGTAGGCCGAGACACGAGTGTCGCCGATTTCGATAGTTTCGCGTCCGCGGTAGTTGATGTGGAGGCGTTCGCATTTTTTGCCAGAGAAAATGTTGACGTCGGTCGATTGCCCGACGTTCATGTTGGCATAGTTGAGCGCGCGCATAAAGTAGAAAGCGGTGAGCATGTCGATTGTGGTTCCCGACGCGTTCAGCGTGATTGAGTCGGTTGTCGCTTTATTTTTTCTCACTCTGAAGCGGTAGCATTTTCCCTTCACCGATGAGCCGTTTCGGGAGAATTTCACGATATCCTTGTCGTATTTTCCTTTTTCGTGCGCCACCTTTATGTAGATTGAGGGGGTGAGATTTTTGTCAATCGAACCGGAAAGGGTGTCGCGGAGGCGGTAGAATTTGTCGGCCCACGGGTCGGAGCGGGCGGTGAGCTTGGTGGCATAACCGTCGGCGGTTGGCTTAATCGACAGAATGGCTGTTCCGGCCTGCTTATCGACGAGCCCCCATTTATATGTCACCTTGTAGCGTAGGGCTTCGGTGGAAAATGTCATGGCGGCGAGCGAGCCGGCGACAAGGATGGCGACGATGGCTGAGATGACTATTCTTTTCATTACTTGTGGTGTTATGAGAGTTGTGTCAGATTTAGGTGGAGATTTTCACGCAGAATTTGCGGTGCATTCCGGCACCGATGTTAGGGGCGTGGGCGTCCTCGTGGAAGCAGATGGCGAACTGGCCTTTGAGGATGGGGACGAGGGCTTGCGCGGCTTCGCCGAAGAAAACGATGTCGGCTTCGGGGTCGTAGGGTGTCAGCTGGTTCTTGAGGTCGCTGACGGGCCGCCATCCGATGGTTTCCTCGCTGGTGAGAGGCACATGGATGTCGATATGCCGGCGGTGGGCTTCTAGACGGGCTCTCTCGGCCGGACCCATTGCCGCCGCCTCATATTTGACAACTGCTTTCCCCGGATGGAGCGTAATAGTCTGTCCGGGGGTGAAAGCGTCGTCGCGATGGGCTGCCACCCACCGGAGCGCGTCAGCAATCAGGGGATGGATGTGCTCCAGAATAGATGTGTCGTTGAGTGTTCCGATAAACATTGCTTGGGGTGATTGTCTTTGCGGTTTGTGGGTTATTCAAATGGCAACACGTTTCGTGATGACTGCTCTATGCGTTTGTTGCGCCAGCATTTGCGGCATACGGCGATATATCTCTCGTCGCCGCCGATTTCTACTTGCGCTCCCTCTTCGACGAAATCGCCGTTGGCATCGAGGCGCGCGTTGATGATGGTCTTGCGTCCGCAGGTGCAGGTCGATTTTATCTCGTTGATGGTGTCGGCAATCTCGAAAAGCCGGCGCGAGCCTTCGAAAAGGTTCGACTTGAAGTCGGTGCGCAGACCGTAGCAGATGACGTTGCAGCCGTAATCATCCACCAGCCGCGAGAATTGATCCACTTGCTCGCGGGTGAGAAACTGCGCCTCATCGACGAGAAACCAGTCGATAAATTCGCCCGACTCGTCGAAGATTTTTTGTGCGAAGCGATAGACGTCGGTGTCGTTGTAAATCCATCGGCAAGCGCGCTCAATGCCGATTCTGGAGCGGATTACGCTGTCTTTCTCGCGGGTGTCGATTGCGGGTTTCAGACACACGTGGGGAATCTTCCGTTCTTCGAAGTTATAGGCTGTGGTGAGCAGGAAGGCCGTTTTGGCAGAGCCCATTGTTCCGTAGTAGAAATATAATTTTCCGCGGTGCATATCTTGTTGTTTTATTGGGGGTTATTTAATCACATATTTCATAAGAGCCCAACCGCCGAAGATTTGTATGGCGATTCCTGGCAGTCCGAGGGAGAGGTCTTGGAGCGCGTCGCGCCATGAGCCGGACAAAGCCCATTCGGCGGGGATGGCGAGCACTTGGGCGGCTAATACGGCGGCTGCTACGGCGAGCAGGCTCACTCGTCCGGCTTTGTGGGCGGCGAAAGAGGCTGTCGCCACCAGCAGAAGCGATTTGACGCAGATAATGGGGAGCATCGGGCCTGCAGGCATACCGAAGAGCGCATGGTTGATTATCGGCGACAGGAGGGCAGTCAGAAGCCCTACGCGCCAACCGTATTTGTAGGCGGCAATGAGGGTAAAAAAGTAGATGGGGAGGAAAATCAGTCCGCCTCTGGGGATGAGGTGGCACAACTGCGGGACGATGATGTTGCCGGCCACAAACAGGGCGGCGAGCAGATATGCCTTTGGGGAACTGAACGGGAGCGATTTGACGGTAGTGGCGGTCATAATTCGGGAACGGTATTTTTTGTTATAGATTCAAAAAAAAGTGTTTGGTTTATTTTGATGTCAGGAATTTGATTGCAGAGTCGAGGATGGTGTCGCGTCCGGCGGCGGCGTCGGCTGCGGAGATGTCGATTTTGAAGCCCTCGGAGGGGTCGATGCCTTCTTCGGTTGATTCTCCGTCGGCGTTGAGCATTGGGCATGCTGAGAATCTCACTCCCCAGCCGTTAGGAAGTTCGGAAGAATAGGGCATGCCGCTGCCGCCGCCGGTGCGGTCGCCGATGACGGTGACGTGGGGCAGACATTTCATCACCGACACGAAACTGTTGGTGGCGCTGAAAGAGCCGCGGTTGGTGAGCACAACCACAGGCTTTGACCACATCAGCCGGCCTTCGGCGGCAGGGTCGAAATAGATGGCGCGTGGCACGGAAAAGTCGGAATGTCCCGGGCCGGTCTTGTGGCTGATATAGCCCACGAGTGTGTGGCTGAAAATGAACCTACGGCATAGGGTTTCGACCACGGTCACGTCGCCGCCGCCATTGTCGCGCACGTCGATTATCAGCCCTTTTGCCGACGACAGATAGTGGAGTATGTTGTCGAGGTTGCCTTCGCCGATGGGGGAGGAGAACGACGCCACGCGCAGATAGCCTACATTCTCGGTCAGAAAATCGAATATGCAGGCGTTCATCGAACGGTAGTTGAAATGGAGATAGTTCTCCTCGATGTTACGGAGGTTGAAGTTTTGGGGATAGTCGCTCCACCATTGCCGATAGTACGACGTGTTCATCGCCGAAGTGAGGTTGACGTGGCCGTCCCTCAGCTCGGCGAGCATATCGGAGCAGACGAGAAACAGCTCCTCGCTTGTCATTGACGCTGAGATTTTTGCGGAATAACGCCGGTTGACGTCGTCCCAATCGATGCCTTTCTGCTCAAAAAAGCAGTAATGGGCGTCGAGGATGTTCCAAAGAGCGTCGAAATTTCCGCGTGCGTCGTTGTCCCACTCGTCGATGTCGTGACACGAGCAGAGGACCGTCGTTGCCGTTAATATCAGCAGGAATTTTTTCATTCCTCAAAGTTATGAAAAATTCGTGTATCATGCCCTCTTTTGCCGGAATATTTTTTTTGTTCTGTAACGAATCGTAGTCGCAATTGGTGTAATAGCAATTCTTCGGCATCGTCTCGACATGGTTATGCCCCTCAGTTCACGCTGAGGGGCATAACCATAGTCGAGTGTCGTTGTCTTACGACGTTTGAGTTTGTAGAAGTCGTCTTAATCGAAGGCGTAGAGGCGTATCGGGCGACGAGAGTCGCAGCTTTTGGGCGTTTGAGAGTTGGCCTCGGCACTGTCCCAAATCAGGCGGAAGTTGCGCTCAGGATGCGCGGCTATGAATTCTTCGTCTTCGTCGGCATTGAGTAGAATGTTGGCGGAAGCGGGCAGCGGTTCCTTGCTGTCGAACGGCATCGCCACCACGCGGTTGTCGGTGTAGAAGTCGATTGTGTAGAATCGGAGCCGCGGGTCGTTTTTGATTGCCGAAAGGAATTTGCCTTTTGGAATGAGTGTGGCCACTTCTTTGGCCTTGAGAAAGTCACTTTTTTGGTTGAGAAGGGGGTTGATTACAGCCACGGAAGCCGCCATGTAAACCGTCAGCGACAGGGCGAGCATGGCGTAAATATGCTTTTCCGATGTCGGCCGGCGGCGGATGACGAGGGCGGCGATGACGGCCACAATGGGCAGCCCGATTATGATGGCGTTGAAAAGCGAATGGCGAGCGGAAACCACAGCCCACAGGCTCGGAGCCATGCTTTTCGGGAGGAGGCTCTTAAGTCCGAAGATGTCGAGATATAATTCTGCGAACAGCAGGGTGTATATCAGAGCCAAGGCCACCAAGAAGTAGTTGTAGGCTTTGATGACATGGCTGTGCCGGCGGCGCAAGCGGAACATCCATTCGGCAATGAGAAACGCCAAAAACGGGTAGGCCGGCAAGAGATAAACGCTGCGTTTCGAGGCGGGAATGCAGTATACGGCCACTACCACTGCGGCGGCCGCGGCCGAGAACGCCAGCTTCGAGCTGGCGCCGCGGAATCGTCCGACACTGCCTTTCCATGTTGGCGATGTCTTGTGCCATTTTATGGCGAAAAGGCTGAACGCCAAGAATAGCGTGAACGGCAAAAGACCGGCCAGGAGTGTCAGGAAATTATAGTAGAAGGGGTGGAGGTGTGAACTGTACGACATTGTTCCGGTGAACCGGCCGAAGTTTTCCTCCATGGCGAGGCTCAAAAATTCCGAGCCGCCTTGATTATAGGCTAATATGTAATAGACGGCGGGCAGTGCCACGGCGGCGAGGGCGGCGACGGCGAGCCGCCAAGTCACGTTCCAGAACTTGTCGGCCTTGGCGATGGCGAACACCCACACGACGAGGCAGGGGAGCACAATGCCGATTGGGCCTTTCGTCAATGTGGCAGCCGACATTGCCAGAATGCCCGCCACGGGCACGCCTTTCCAGTCGCGGGCGCGCCAGTTGTAGAGCGAGAACATGGCTCCGACTATGAAGGCTGTGAGCAGCATATCCACTCGGCTTACGATTGCGGCGCGGTGGGTTTCGACGGCAGCCAAAAGAATCATGGCTGTGACGAACGCTTTTGGCGCGTCGTCGGCATGACGGACTGACCGTCGGCTGAAGAACCTGAAACACATAAGCATAAGCGCAATCATCGCGATTACTGACGGGATTCTTGCCGTGAGTTCGGTCACTCTTCCCGCATACATCGAGCAGAGTGCCGTCAGCCAAGCAAGCATCGGCGGCTTATAAGGCAGGTCGATGCCGTCGAGGGCGGGCAAAATCCAGTTGCCCGTGTTGAGGATTTCGACAGCGACGAGCGCCTCGCGCGGTTCGCCCTTGGAATAGAACAGGGTTGAATCAAGCCCTAAAAAAAGGCTTAATGCCGCGACGGCGATGATTAAAACAAGGTAGATGTGTCGTTTTTTCATTTTATGGTCGACTATTTTGATGCTTTGATTTTTAGGGTTGATTATTTTGACGCTTTGATGCCTGCGATAACCGCGGCGGAGAATCCGTTGGCCTCCATGGCATTGAGACCTTTGATGGTGATGCCCCCCGGGGTTGTGACGAGGTCGATTGCGGCTTCGGGGTGGATTTTTTCCTTTTCCAACAGTGCGGAGGCTCCGTTGAGGGTTTGGAGAACATAATGGAGCGCGTCGTCAGGGCTGATGCCGAGTTCGACGGCACCTTCAACAGCGGCGCGGATGTAGCGGAAAGCGTAGGCTATGCCGCATGAGCACAGTGCGGTGGCTGCGGGGAGCAGCTTCTCTTCGACGACGGCCACTTCTCCAAGAGCCTCGAAAATTCCGACCACATTGGCCATTTCTTTTTTGTCGGCATTGCGTTCGGAAATGAATGTCATGCTTTTTCCCACCGAAGCGGCAATGTTGGGGATTGCTCGGAACAACGGGCACGACCAAGGCAACAAACCCTCCAGTTCTGTGAGGGTGATGCCTCCCGCCACCGACACAATCGACTGGTCGGCGGTGACAACGTCGCTGATTTCGGCAATCACGTCTTTCATCACCCACGGCTTTATGGCGAGGATGATGATGTCGGCGCCGCGGGTGGCCCGCTTGTTGTTGGTGCCGCAAGCGATGTTGGCGTAGTCGGCGAAGCGTATGGTGTCGTTCCCGCTGCGGTTGGTGACGGTGATTTGGTGTTGTGGGAATCGTTGAGCCACTCCGAGGGCGATGGCCCCTCCCATGTTTCCGGCTCCTATGATGCAGATGTTCATTGCGTAAATATTTCTATGTAGTTCTAACTGGTGGTTCGGATAGTCGGCTGTCTGGTGTCAGACGAATGCCTTTAGCGTGAGTCCCACCCGCTCGTGAAGCCCGAAGAGAAGGTTCATGGCGTGGACGGCGGTGCCGGCGCTTCCTTTCAATTTGCTGTCAAATACGGCTGTCATGGTCAGGATGCCGTTTTCGGCTTGGAGGTTGATAAGGAATTTATTGGTATTGAGCACGTCTTCGGGAGTGGGCATCCGCTTGGTGACGAACACGAAGTTGTGGTCGTCGAAAAAATCATTGAAAATTTCGGTGGCGCGCACCGTGTCGATGTCGGAAGCCATTGCCAGTGAGGCGGTGACGATTCGCGTTGACGGACCTTCGGCTTTGACGTTTATTGCCTGACCGAATCCGGGCTGAAGCGATGCGATGGCGGCTTTAACGAGGGTCATGTCGGCAGAATTGTCGTCAACCCCGTCCACGGATGCATCGACGAGGGCGTTGACAAGCCCGTTTTTTGCCAAAGGCAGAAGCGGGGTCACTACAGCCATGGTGGCAGGCGTGGGGATGCTGACAACTTTTCCGCCGCGCACCATCGGTTTGCGGCATAGCTCTGGAACTCCGAAAATGACTTTTTCCGGCTCAAACGAAGATCGGTGGGATATGGCGCCGCAAGCGTCGATGACTTTTACGTCAGTGTCGAGAATAAAGTCAATGGGCGTGGCAGGCGAGCAAACAAACACGCAATCGACATCGTCGATAGGTGATGAGTCGCTGAATGTCAGGTTGGTCTCGCCTATCATGCCAGGATGGCGGTCGGCGACTTTCGTGCCGGCGAGCGACGCAGAGTTGACCCATACGATTTCTGCGTCGGGATGATTGATGAGAAGCCTTACCAATTCGCCCGCGAGGGGGGTGTCGCCGTCAAAAATTCCTATTCGTACCATTTGTGACAGGTTCTGCCTCCATATATGCTCGCGGCTCGGTCAGTGACGGATGCCGGTATTATTGAGCGGAAAAAATCAATCACATCGTCGTAGGACGACCCTTCGTGGAGCGGGCATATCACGGTGTCGACGCCGGAGACGGTCGAGAACAGTAGCGGACATTCGGCAAGGTCGATGTCGTAGGCCAGCGAGGTGCCGTAGCCGTCGCGGGTTTTGACGATGGCGAGGTTGCACGAGAAATCAAGCGACTCCACTTCCGCGTGGAAAATGGGCGTGTTCGACGACACGACTTCACGGGGGTATTGCACTTTTGCGTTTTCGACCGCAGGCAATATATAGCGGTAATAGCCATTGCTGGTGACTATTTTGCTCACTTTAAGCAACTTCAAGTCGCGCGAGAGGGTGGCTTGGGTCACAGTAAATCCTTCTTTTTTCAGTTCCTGTGCGAGTTCTTCTTGGCTTCCGATGATTTTTTCTGTTATAAGCTTAACCACCATCGGAAGTCGGCTTTTTCTTTCTTTTACCATTTATTAGGGCTCGTAAGTTTTTGATTTAATAATTTCTGCAAAAATAGTAAAAAATATTTAATCACAATGCATTTTTTTGTATTATTTTCCATCAGCTCTTTTTTTTCTAATGTTGAATAGGTGATGGGGTGGGAGTATGTTGCGTTGGCAACGCAACACACGGAACCGACAACGCAAAGACATTCAACACAAGAAAAAAATGGCGGAGCCAATGATTATTTAAGAAATTTTAACTCTTTGTGCCAATTTTTTGCCGTACCTTTACGCCGTAAATATTATTGATACCACACAATGGCCGCCAAATCATTAGTAATTGCTTTTTCGATAGCCCTTTCCGCTCAATTTGCCTGCGGAGGAGGGAATGCTTCGTCGCATTGCGGAAAGCATTGCGACAACTGTTGTCAGGCATCGAAAGCCGCCGATACGGTGACTGTCGGAGCCGCCTTAACCGATGAATACATCCCGCTGCTCAAAGGGAAACGAGTGGCGCTGTTCTCCAACCACACGGGAATGGTGGGCGACCGCCACACTCTCGACATTCTCATCGACAATGGCATCGACGTGGTGAAAATCTTTTCGCCCGAACACGGCTTCCGCGGCACAGCCGACGCCGGCGAGCGCGTTGGCAGTTCGATTGATGAGCGCACAGGCGTAGCCATATATTCGCTCTACGGCAAGACACGTTTTCCCGACGAAGCGACAATGCGCGGCATCGACGTGATTGTCAGCGATATACAAGATGTAGGTCTGCGATTCTACACCTATTATTGCACGATGATCGACCTGATGAACACCGCCATAAAATATGGCAAGCGATTCGTTGTGCTCGACCGACCCAACCCCAATGGAATGACCGTCGACGGTCCGATACTCGACATGAAATATGCCTCTGGCGTGGGCCGCTTGCCCATTCCGGTAGTGCATGGGCTGACGCTCGGCGAAATGGCTCTTATGGCTAACGGCGAGGGTTGGCTCGACGGCGGAAAATCGGCCGATTTGAAAGTGGTGAAATGCAAAGGCTATACCCATGCGACACGCTACGCCCTGCCCATCGCGCCGTCGCCTAACCTCCCGACGATGAAGGCCGTCTATCTCTATCCGTCGCTCTGCTACTTCGAGGCCACTCCCGTCAGCCTCGGCCGCGGCACAAATGCACCTTTCACCCGCTACGGACACCCCGACTTCCGCCACTACGACTTCGAGTTCACACCGCGCCCCACCGCAGGAGCGAAAAACCCGCCGCTGAACGGCCGTCTCTGCAAAGGCCGCGACCTATCGCGCCTTGACGACGAAGAAATCATCGCCAAGGGCATCAACCTCGAATATCTCATCGACGCCTACCGCCAACTCAACATCGGCGACCGTTTTTTTACCTCGTTCTTTGAAAAACTTATCGGCCGCGGCGACATCCGCACGATGATTGAGCAGGGCCGCACCGCCGACGAAATTAGGGCCACGTGGGCCGACGACGTCGCCCGCTTCCGCCAGCAGCGCAAACCCTATCTCCTTTATGATGATTGCAAATAAACTATTGCGACAAGGTAATCTTAATGCGAATCGTCACTATTAACATATTGCTTCCGATTATTTGCCTGCTTGCTATATTAGGCACAGGAGCCGCCTATGCTCAGACTCCAGGCGGTTCGTACTATGTGCGCGACCGCCTCGGTTCGACGCGGGCGGTCATCACCGAGCAGGGCGTGCCGTTGCAGATTGTCATACAACAAGCCACATGTCTCTAACTGAAACAAATTATACTGCTATAGTCTTAAAGTAAAATGAAACTCATTCAATTCACTACCCCTCAGTCACTTTGTGACAGCTTCCCTGCTAGGGGGGAGCATCTCATAAACGCCTTCGGAGAACTCTCCCCAAGCAGGGGCGATTGCGGCGGATAGTTTTGGCTTCGCCATCGCGCACCGCCCTGCGGGCGACGTCCGCTAAACTATCACCGCGATTATTTCTCAAGCAAAATAATTCCTAATTTCTAACTCATTTTTTTCATTGTGCATTATGCATTAACGCAAATCCTCATTCCTAATTGACGAAGGTTTTGATGCCTTCGGCATCGCGCACCGCCCTGCGGGCGACGTCCGCTTCAAAACTTCGTCGATTGCTTCGCAATTCCTCATTCCTAACTCCTAATTTCTAACTCCTAACTCCTAACTCCTAATTCCCTCTATGTCACCGACAGTAGTTATTATCACAATCATCGCCTACTTCGCTTTGTTAGTGGGCATATCTTGGGTCGCTTCGCGA
>CADBML010000084.1 GCA_902795825.1 uncultured Bacteroidales bacterium | reverse complement strand
GTCGTCGAATTCTTCAAATTTTTTAACTAACTTTGTCTCGTGTTGCATTTGTGCCTGGACTCTACATCTTTTCCTTTTCGCGGAGCATACTGTGCATTATGCATTGTGCATTTTGCATTGTTGGGAATTTTTTCTTAACTTTGCGGTGCAGAGCGGTTTTTCCCCGTTTTGCGTCGGTCATAGCGTTGACCGGCTTTACATAGAAAGCGTATTTGTTTTTTGACTTCAACAAGAAATTCGCCAAATTTTATTACCGAGGGTCAAAAAATAGCCAACGACGCTCTTTGCTTGCTTATATCCACCCCGGGCAAGGGGTGACGTGTATAGGCAAAGCGTAGGGGTGGGCTGTTTATTTCGGTAAAGGTCTCTGGCGAGCCTCTTGTTGGATAAACAGACAGACGAAGTCCTCTACGCTTTCTTTATGTTTAATCGAATGCCGAATTCGGAGGACACAGGAGGCGTACAAATAATCAATTCCGAATCTATGGCAAAACTTTATTTTAATTCCCGCGATGAGTTGATATGTGTCGATTCCGAGAAGATCGCATTCGTCCAAGCGGATGGCAATTATTCTCGCATCATGTATGTCAACAAACGTGAAGTTCACTTGACGATTGGCATTTCTAAACTTGAGGAGACTCTGATGCAGTTAAAAGGTAAATACAATAGATTTGTCAGGTTGGGCAGGAGCTTGATTATTAATCATGCCTATTTGTCAAAGATTGACGTGCTGAAGCAGATTCTCATTTTGTCGGACGTTACCAACGATGACATCAGAATACGCATTTCAAAAAACATACTTAAAACTTATAAGAAGACGATTTCCGCAAGCGTAAAAAACAATGATTTCAAGAGTCATGACGAAGAAAACAGTAACGATAGGTAGAACTCAAGGCGACCAGCCATTCGAGATTAAACAGAATCAATCGGCGGTCAGTGGGAAACATGCGGTCATCACAATCGACACCGCAGGCAATTGGATGATAGAAGACGCATGGTCAACAAACGGGACTTTCATAAGAGATGAGTCGGGTCGTTTCCGAAAGGTCGGAGACAAAAATAATCCGGGTAAATGCGGCATTACTCCCCAGACGTTCGTATTTCTCGGCCTTGACCCTGCAAAGGGATGCGGTTTTTTCGCTAAGCAGGGCCTTGAGTACGGAGATTTTGATGAGGATTTCGAAATTATAAAAGCAAAAAATGAATCATTGTCGCTGCGTGGGAAGAGCAGAAGTAAGAATGTGAAATTAAAACGTTGGGTAATTCGTCTGCTGCCAATCACTTTTGTAGGCGTTTGGATTATATATGACTACTTAACCAAAGGATATGTTTCTCCCGACAGCACAATATGGAAATTCCTTTTGCCGGGATTCGCGAATCCTACGATAGAATTGCTGTTGAACTCACAAGAGAAAAAGAAATCCATTGAAAAAACAATCAAGGAAGAGAGAAAAAACTTTTCTTTTTGTCCGAATCCATCTTGCAATCACGTGTTGTCAGATAAGGAAATCGAGTTGATGAAATGCGACAGTTGCAAAATTGAACACTCATAACGAGGGCTCTTCCATTATGGTTACTGCATACCATTTTAATGGGGTATTTTCACAAAGGTTATTCGTGAGGCGAAACTGGGCTATTCATCAACGAATCCCCCTTATCCATCCAAAACGAAGTTTTAAATTTGTCATGAATGCGATTTAGTGGCTTACTTTGCATTGTCAAACTTAAAAAGCTATATAACAATGAAACATTTAATTTTACTGCTTTCAGCATTTCTGCTATTCGCAGGAGCGAACGCTCAAAAGACTTACGCTCTTCTCGTGGGCGTTTCCAACTACGGAGTCACTTCCGCAAACCTCGGTAACACCACTAAAGATGTCAAGGATTTGAAAAAGGTCCTCGTAAACCAAGGAATGGTGGTCGCTACCGTGACGAGTAAATTCGCCACTAAAGCAAAGGTCATGGAGAAAATGAATGCGATAAACAAGTTGGCGAAGCCCAGCGACAAGGTGATATTTTATTTTTCGGGACATGGCGACTGCGGCAAGATTCTTCTCTACAAAACCGAACCGTTGTATTACTCGGAAATCGTGGAAACGTTGTCAAAGGCAAAGGCCGACAAGATCTTCTGCTTCATAGATGCGTGTCTCGCTGGAAGCGTTACGGGAACTGTGTACGATAATTTGGAAGAGTCGTCGAAAATGATGTTCATGATGGCATCAAGAGCCAATGAATACTCGTTTGAGAACAACTGGATCGGACACGGATATTTTTCGCAGGGTCTGCTCAAGGGCCTGCGCGGAATGGCCGACACGGATGGTGACAGGCAGATAACTCTTGAAGAAATTTTCCGGTATGTTTACAATGACGTGACAGCTCGGACAGATATCCAACATCCTCAACTAATAGGCTCTGCGTCGATGTATAATTCTGTAATCACGAAATGGTGAAGTTTCGGCGGCGATAACTTATAGTTTCGTCAACGAATCCCGACGAATCGTCAAGAACGCACCAAAAAATTATTAGCGATAGAATAATCATTACTTACTTTGCATTGTCAAACTTAATAAATTCAACTATATGGAAACGAAAAAATTCAAATTAGGAAACGCTGACGGCGTCAAGGCCAAAGCAGGACACAACAACACCCAGACAATTTTGACATCAGCCGGAGTGGTGGCAGTAGGTGCCGTCGCAGGAGTAGCTGGCTATGCGGCAGGCTCGTCGCAAGACAACCCCGAAGCCGACGAACTGGAACAGCCAGCAGTAGAGCCTCAACCCGAAGGCAAACCCGAACAGCATCAGACGAGTGCATCACAGCAACCAGCGCAATCCAGTGCTCCTCAGCAGCAACCTACTGAGCCGACACCCGACGAAACCCCTGCCGACGAGACTATGCCTTCAGAGTCGCAAACGGAAGGAACAAACCCTTCAGAAGGCTCATCCGATGAACTCTCTTCTGAGGAAATGGCTCAGCAGATTCTGAATGAGAATAATATCGACCCGGGCGATATCGATGTGTCTACGGTCTTTGCTGTTAATGGGCTTCACACTATATTTGCGCCCGATGGCTCCACATATATGCTTGCCGATTTGGACGGTGACGGAAAGTTCACCGATGTTTTGGATATGGCAGGCAATGTCATTGGAGAGGCTGAGGGCGACTTGGTCGAAAGCGATTTGGTGTTGGCTTATAATAACACGGGTAATTATCTTCACCCTGTAGATAACGAACCCGCCGGCGCCGACCCGGGAGAGGGCTTCCATGATCCCAACGATATAGACGGAGATATCATCGACCCTGTTTCTGATGAGGAATTGCTCGCGCAGCTTGATTCGGCAGATGAGGAGGAACATTTCATCGACACTGACGACACTGACAGCGATGACATCGAAACAGAAGATGACATTACCGACGAAGATTTTGCCGACGGAGATTCCGACATTGACGCGTAACATTTTTGTCTAATAATAATCATGGACACTAATAATTCAAAAAAACAGCCCGGCATGCCGGCTGAATCGGCCAACCGCAACCCTATTCCCATCCTTGGTGAGGTCGTGAAAACTTCGCAAAGCGGCGTATATGCCGTAAAGCAGAGGGCATTGGTCGGAAAACGTTATTTCGTGGCTTGCCCGTCATGCGGCAAATACATTATGGTGAATCCCACGGAGCCGAAAGTGATGAGGGTTATGCATCAGCCGTGCAACGTCCCGATAATTGTGGGGTGCGTGGATAACACGCAACCTGCCGCGCCCGACCCGACGACAGTCCGTGTTCACGTCGCGGGGCAGAAAACTAACGGCAAACTTTCATGGTGGACATTGTCGGGCAGAAAGTCCTATACTCTAAAATTGGGAAAGAACTACGTCGGCAGAAAAGAACAGTCGGCACCTTCCCATTTGTCGATTAAGGACGAGTTCGCAAGTGCAAGGTCGATTTGCATCGAGGCAATCCAATCACCGAGAGGCTACTTTTTTCACCTGACGGTAGAGCGCGCCACAAATCCCGTTTATGTGAATGGCAAGGAACTCACAGCAGGTTGCGGCATAGACCTCAATTTTGGCGACATCATCAAATTAGGCAAGACTTCAATAACTTTTAATTCAGCAAAAAAATGAAAATCCAACTCGGACAGCCATTCTCATTCACGCGCAAAGGCCGGCGTGACAATCAGGAAGATTCGCGCTTCCCCGACTCTGACAAGCCTTCGGCGACACAACGTTATTTTGTGGTTTGTGACGGCGTCGGCGGTAGTGAAAAGGGAGAGGTGGCAAGCCGGACAGTGTGCTCGGCAATTTCCAAGGCGATGTCATCGGTCGATTTGGACAAGGCGTTTTCCAACGAAGCATTCTCGAAGGTGTTCGACACTGCCTACGACGCGCTTGACCGCAAGTCGGACAACAGCAACCGCGAAATGGCCACGACAATGACTTTCGTCTGTTTCCATGCCGGCGGATGCACTATGGCTCATATCGGCGACAGCCGGATTTACCATTTCCGCCCTGGCGAAGGCATTATTTATCGCTCGGAGGATCATGCGCTTGTGGTTTCTATGGTGCGTAATGGAGTAATAACCCCCGAAGAGGCGGAAGTCAACCCACAGAAGCATGTCATCACCCGATATATGGCTCCCGTGGAGTCGGACGGCACCAGATGTAGTGCGTCAGTAATGCTCGAAAACGACGTGAAGGCAGGTGACTATTTTCTCCTTTGCTCTGATGGAGTTAGCGGAATGATTGACGATGACAGTCTCATTCAAGTGGTATTGAATCCCGAATTATCGGATGAAAGGAAAATGACGGAAATCGCGCGCCTTTGTGAGGACAGCGATGACAACAACACTGCGACACTTATTCCCGTCGTGGCGGCGGAATATGACAACGTTATCGCCGATGAGACTTCGCCCGAAGGCCCGACAAAACGCCTCAAGAATCCGTCAAAGGGAATAGAGGACATTGAATCCAACAAGGGAAAAAACGGTTCACGCTTCTCTAATTGGATATTAAATATTTTCAAATAACGATTAAAACTCAACAAAAATGAAAAAGATAGTAATATTTATTGTGTTAGCAATATTCGCGGGAGCGGCTGTTAACGCCGTCCCATCAAAGAAAAAACCGACCAAGCCCGCAGCCGCGCAAGTCGACACTATCGCCATGATGATCGACAAGGCTAATAAGGGAGACGCTAAGGCTCAAAACACAGTCGGAATTTGGTATTACAACGGCAAAGACACCCTGCGCCAGGACTACAAGAAGGCTCTTAATTATTGGTTTCTTTCGGCAAAGCAGGGCAATGCCTATGCCATCGGTAACATGGCGATGTGCTATCAACTCGGACGCGGTGCCGACAAAGATTCCCTGACCGCCGTCAAGCTTTACAAAAAAGCTCTTACTCAAGGCAACAAAAGTCTTATTCCCAAGCATGAGCAGCTTATGAAGAATCATGGAAGTCTTTTCAGCAGCCTTTTGCTGAGGGACTGCTACCACGACGGTATCGGCACAGACGTCGACCAGAAAAAATACGCATATTATCTTGAAAAGGCCGCGTCGGCTGGACATGAGGCGAGCCAGTATGAGTTGGCTTTGTTGCTTCTCAACTCGAATCGTGCCGACAAGGCCGCGCCTTGGATGAAAAAGGCGGCCGGACAAGGTAACGTCGGCGCGACATATTACTACGGTTTGTTGCTTTTCAACGGACAAGGCGTGGCGCAGAACAAGTCGGAAGGCATTAATTACTTGAAAAAAGCCTCGGCAAAGGGTTTTTCTATGGCCGACTACCAACTGGGCAGAATCCTCTATGACGGTGACGGAATCACCCAAGACTATGCCAAAGCCGTTGAATATCTGAAAAAAGCCGCGTCAAAGAACCGTGTTGACGCTAAATGGCTTCTCGGCAAGTGCTATTTGGACGGCACCGGTGTCGATCAAGATTATGCTTCCGCTGCGCAGTGGCTTTCGGATGCCGCCAAGTCGCATGAAGATGACCTCAAGGCTTTGCTTAAGAATGACAAAGACGGCATTTTCACCCAATACCTGAAGGGACTGAAGAACTATTACGTGACAAAGGACTTCGGCGCGGCAATCGACTGTTTCAAAAAAGTGGAGAAGGCCAAAAACGTGGAGGGTACGGCGATGAAGGCGCTGTGCCTCGCCAACGAGGGCTATGCCAAGCGCAATGACAAAAAGGCCGTCAAAATATTGAACAAAATTGCCGGCAAGAGCGCGACAGCTGATTTCGCTTTGTCGTCGATGCTCGAAGAGGGCCGTGGAACTGACGTTGACTCTAAGCGTGCGCTGTCGCTCTTGGAGCAGGCAGCCAACAAGGGGTTGGCTTCGGCTCAATGCGCTCTCGGTGACAAATATATGACCGGCGATGGGGTGGTAAAGGACATGACAAAAGCCGCGCGCCTTTATCTTCTCGCTGAGGCTCAAGGACGGCTGACATATCTTTCGGCTCAAAACCTCGCTGTTTGTTATGAGAAGAAAATCGGCATTCTGCCCGACCTCGCCAATGCCGCGAAACGTATCGAGCAATTGCGGGGATACAAGATCAACGACACTCTTGTCGAGATGCTTAAATCAATCGACATATAATTATCAATCCGGTGCGGCCGCGCTGTCGTGCGGCCGCACCATAATATATTTAATCGGAATGACATTCGAATACGCACTGCCCATAGGGACGGTTTTGAAATACAAGCCCATATTTGGCAAGGAAAGTGTTTACACCATTAGAAAGGTGCTCGGTCAGGGAGGATTCGGAATAACCTATCTTGTGACCAAGGAGGTTATGGACGGTAACATCCCCCATCATCACAAGTACGCCATTAAGGAGTTCTTCGTCAAGGGCAAATGTTGGCGGCGCCCGAACGCTCTCAGAATGATGATGCCGGAAGCAGAGGACGCGAAGCAGAACGTTAAGGATTGGTTGGAGGAGTTTCTCACCGAAGCGCAGCGTCTTAACAAAATCTGCAAGGAAAACGCTAACATTGTCAACGTCAATGAAGTGTTCCGCGCGAACGACACCGCCTATTATGTCATGGAATACATTTCCGGAGGCAATATCCGCTCGCTTGTCAAGGCTAACGGCGCTCTGCCCGAAAGCAAGGCTCTGCAATATTTGATGCCTATCGCTCACGCGGTGGATTTTATCCATTCAAAGTACGAACTGTTGCATTGCGACATCAAGCACGACAATATCATGCTGCGAAACAACGAGGGAATCATAGAGCCGGTGCTTATCGATTTCGGCGAATCGCGTCACTTTAAGGACGGCTCGCTGACTTCTACCCACGCCACTACGGGTTGTTCCGACGGTTTCGCCCCGATTGAGCAGTATATGGGCGTAAGCTCTTTTGCTCCGCAAATCGACGTGTACGCCCTCGCCGCCACTTTTTTCTATCTGCTGACCGGGCATGAGCCGCGGATTGCCAGCGACGTTTCGCAGGCTTATCTTGAGAAAGAGTTGCCCGCAGGTTTGTCGCCATCTTTGCGCGGCGCGCTTATCCACGCCATGCAAATGGATAAGGCAAAACGCACCGCCACGGTGGCAGAGTTTATCCGCGAGGCGGGCGGCGCGGCTCCAGCTGAGGTAATCATCCCCGACGAGTTGCCGTCCGGTTTCAGGCTTCGTGGCGACGGAAGGGCTTTCGACATAGTTTCGGTTGTGGAACGGACCCCGTTTTATGTGAAATACAAGGCGTTGAGCGGTTACGACGAGCAGAATCGAACCTATGGGTACGGCGCGACGCGCCGTTCTGATTGTGAGGTTGTCGAATTTTTCGACAGTGCCAACCAGCACCGCGACAAGTCGGGCGAGGTTTTAACCGACGCATCTGTGGCATACTCGCTTCGGCAGTATCTCGATTTCTGCGCCTCAGTTACGGGATTCGATTTCCCCGCTGGCTTTGTGTCGTCATCTGGCGAGGGTTGGACGTCGTTTGAGGATAACGGCACTCTTTATCTGGTGACTTCGGGACGCAAAGCCTCGACCGGCAAGAAGGGGAAGATTTGGCTGCTGGCGGCATCGATTGTAGGCATCTTCATCTGCTTGTTCTTTGTCGCAAGGTTTTTGTCGCATACCGGCGGCTCTTCAATAGTGGATTCTGTCGCGGCTCTGACCGCCAAGTCCGCCAATTTTGTGACGGACTCAATCGTCAAAACCTCTCTTGACGAAGATTTTGATGGTTTGGGGACGTGTTATTATACTGGACCAGTTGATGAGGCAGGCTTTCCTCATGGAAAGGGTTATGCAGAATATAAAAATAATGGTTCTCTTAAAGCCACATACGATGGACGGTTTGTCCATGGTAAAGCCGATGGTTCAGACGTCAAATATGTACGTGTCGGAGGTGATAGCTTTGAGGGTACTTTTAAAGATGGGATGTATTCTGAAGGGACGTTGACCAAAAAAGATGGTTCGAGCTTCAAGGGCACATTCAATAATGGGAATCCTTACACAGGTGATTGGTATATCGCTAATGATAATATGACAATTCATATCGAGAATGGTAAATAAATATTGTTATTTTTATGCAACAAATATTGAAATTGTTATTTCTTACAGTTTCGCTGTTGTTGGCAGGTGGGACGTGGAATGATGCATATCCGCAGGGACACGATGTGAATCCGCCCAGACCGACCAAACCTACGACACCGGTTAAACCACCTCGTCCGAATAAACCGAATAGGCCAACCAAGCCAGTCAAGCCGAACC
>CADBML010000083.1 GCA_902795825.1 uncultured Bacteroidales bacterium | reverse complement strand
TCGAGTGTAGATGGGCAATTGAGTCGTTCCAGAGCTTCGTAGTAGTGGTTGGTGTCGTCGATTTGCTCGGTCATGTCGGAGTCGATTACTTTGACACGATTTTTGTGGTTGATATTGAGCCGTCGGAAAGCGTTGCCACTCTGATAACCACCTGTCCTGCCGTCGGGCGGGCAATGCGTATGCCCTGCAGGTTGTAGAACACGTGGGATGTCTCGACGACCTCATCGTTTACGTCATCAATGCCTGTTGACGGCATCCCGAAGGTGTAAATCGACACTAATCGTCCGCTGACGTTTTGATAGATTGTGGCGTAAGTGCCGTCGTCGCTGACGCGCGCAGTCAGGGATTGGTATTTCAGCGTGCCGTCGGTGACGGTTTCTTCTCGTTCGGCCAACACATCGTCGCTGCCAAGCTCGTGAATAGTGTAGCCGTCGCCATAGTTGGCTGCTCCCGTCGGTTCTACGACGTAGGTTTTGTCGCCGAGGGTGAACACGTCGAAGCCGTCAGCCGATGTGCGGGGCAGTGCCCGCGTGGTGATGGCCTTGTTTGTGCGAAGTCGGAAGAGGAAGTTGTTATCGGGATTTGAGACGAGCAGCGGCAGCAATGTGGTTGCAGGTTGGCCAATCGCTGTTGCGTCGGCAGTGAAGCCTGCCTCAACAGCCGTAGCACCCACCTGTTCGCCGTTTCTCAAGTAGAAAATGGCGGCTTTCGACGAGTCCTTGCAAAGAACGCAAAGCCCACCGGTTATCGACATTTGTCCGTTTAGCCCAAGCACGTTGCCGAAAGCCCTGCCCACAGCGTCGATGCGCCCGTTGGTCATTCCGTCGGGCATGGTAAGTGTCAGAGTGTGCTGGGTGCCGTCGGGCTCGAACACGAGCCAGTTGGCGGCCGTGTTTGTCCCGTAGGCGCTGCCTTGATTGACGAGAATATTGCCGGCATCGTCGGAGGTTATTGCGGTCCACGGCGTGCCGTCGATGTCGGCGAACACCGACTTGACACCTTTTTCATTATAGCGGACAATCTGTCCGTTGGCCCTATCCACCGTGTAGAGGTAGCTGCCATATCCTGTTGAGAAGCGGCAGTTTGCGGCATCGTCGGGCACGTTGTCCGATTCCATGACTTTTGTGAATACAAAGAGCGTGGGGTCAATTACCGGGACGTATGGTTTCTCCGTTGACGTTCCTTCAAGCGTGACGGTCACGGGCGCAACGCCGTCGGCCGCAGCCGTCAAAGTGGCTAAGTGGCTGCCCGCTTCTGCAGGGCTGTAAGTGACCGTGACTGTGCCGCCGTCGGCTCCGAGCAACGAGTCGGAAATATTGAACAGTGATGCGTCAGCGCCCGATAGCGAGAGAGCAATGCCCGACGAGAGGTTTTCGCCCGTAAATGTCACAGTTCGGGTGGCCGAGGATTCTTCTTCGCAAGTAAATGTCAGCTGCTGGTCGGTTGCGGTCAGCGAAGGCACGGCCTGTTCTGTGGCGGTACCCGACAAGGCGACAGTGGCGGTATATGTGCCAGATTTTGCGGTCAATGTGGCTGAATGAGAGCCTGCAGTTGTCGGAGCGTAGGTGACAGTGACAGTCCCGCCAGAAGCGGGCAAGGAACTTGCCGACATGCTGAACGACGGGGCGTTGGCGCCCGAGAGCGAAAGCGTAATGCCTTCGGGCATCTTTGTGCCGGAAATGGTGACGGTTTTTGCTTGAGTGTTGCCCACGACTGTTGAGAACGATTCTGTCGCTGGGTTTGCGGTCAACGACGGATCGACAAAACTGTTGTCGGTGCCATTAAGCGTGACGATGGCGTCTGCGGCTCCTACAGATGATATTCTTAGTTTTGCGCTATGATTTTTCTTCAGTCCGTCGGGAGTGTAGGTGATGGTGGCCTTCACTTTTATGGAATATGGGTCGTCCCATTGACTGTCGTTTTCCACCGAACAAGAGAAGCATTGGCCGTCGGTGCCGGCAATGGTATAAATCGGACGCGCATTGAGGCTGCCGCGGTTGTTGCCGCCTTGCGAGGAGTAGCCCACGTTGAAGGTGCTGCTCGTTGAGGTATCGGTGAGGCTGACCGACGACACTTTCGGCGTGATAACGCCTGTCGGCACGCTCATGGCCATTCCGTTTTCAGTGTCGAGGCTGAATTCGAAGACGTTTTCCGCGCGGTCGCCCGAAGCGCCAGTCGCCACGCCAATCAGAAGATGGCTGCGTCCCACGTCGTCGCGGTAAACCTGAACTCCCTCCGGCTCGCCATGGACGAGGTTTTTGATAGCGCTGCGCACGATTGGTTTGCGGTAGGCGAATTTATCGGTGCGCCAGTTCCAGACTGTCATGAAGATTGTGGGCTCGTTGTTGACGGCGGGATAGTTGTTGCCGCTGGCGTCGGTGTAGCCGTCTTCGCCCACACCCTCAAGCAGATACAGATAGTCGCCCGAAACGGTGAATCCCTGCATGGGCCACGTCTGAAAGCCTTTGTCGGCATTTGAATAGGCGGTGTATGTGCTGCTCGACGAGGTGAATTTGTAGTCGGCATCCTTTTTTGTCAATCCGAAGTTTTTCAGCGGTTTGGCGTTGTTGAGGTTGTTGAAAACATCGTCGAGGTCGTAAATGGCGAACCACACTTTCCCGTTTGGCATGCGTTCGCAGAAGAGGCGGTTTTCCAAGTCGATGGCGGGATACTGACCGTCCCACGAACTGATGTCCTCAGCCGCCCACGAGTTGACGAAATGCTTGATTGTGTAAGTCGTGCCGTCGGCAGTGAAACTGTTTTTGGTGACATCAACAATAGCATTTGCCTTCCACGGGATAAACGCCGTGGTGGTGGGCGTTTCGGAAGAACCCGAAGTGGCTGATTTTCCGCCGGTGACGATGTAGAGCGTGCCGTTGAAGCGGCAGAGGGCCATGCCCGAACCATGGCCGGCATGCTGTAGATACATGTATGATTTTTTAATCGCACCCGTTTCCGAATCAGAGTAGAAGTGGGTCACCATGAGTGAGTTTTTATGTATTCCGAGCGAGGTGGCGAGGTCGTCGCAGATTTGGCAGGTGTAAATTGTGCCATTGTTGTCGAGGTCGAAGTTTTGGCACACTCGGGTGCATTTGGTTTTCATGTTCTTGAAGTCGGTCGAGCCGCCTTGAAATTTGTGATATGCAATCGAACTTTTAGCCGTGCCTACGTCGAACAGTCCCGCGCTGCTGGCAAAAAGCCGTTTTGCCGATGATTCGCCCTTCTGCTTGATGAAACCGAAGCAAAGCTCCGAATTGTCGAAAGTGTTGAGGCGCGCGTAGATTGTCGCGGCTTCAGTATAATTTGTGTAGAACACATAGTTGTAGTTGGCCGATGAGTGTTTGGGCTTGTTGCGGAAAATGTTGTGGTGGACATTTATTGTGCAGCCCACGGGTGTCATGATGGTATGGCTTGTATCGCCGTTGTAGAATCGAATACAAGGGTACATGCTCGACTGCCCTTGACAGTTGTCGAAGTCGTTATAATCGATGTGGATTTTCGTCGTGTTGGCGTAGGCGATATAGAACAGGCGGATTGCGAACTCCCCGTAGTCGGAGCCGTTGGCTCTCGTAAAATCGCCGACGTTTTTAAATGTGTTGTAGCGGATATAGTTGGTGCCCTGGGTGTTATAAAGGGCGAAGCTGCATCCGCCGTCGTCGAATGTGTTGTCGGTATAGTAACTCGTGCCGAATCCGCCGGCCACCACCACAAAGTGAGCCGTATTCGATGCCGACCCCTTAAATTCATTGTGGCTGACGGTTATGTTCTGGTAAATACAATGCGCCGATGCGTCGATGGCGGCATCGCTTGTGCGGGGAGTGCCGAGGTGGAGAACGGCGGTGCTCAGATTGTGGGCGAGAGTCGATCCGTCAACTTTGTTGTAAATAAACTTGAGTCCCGACAAGGGAGATGCCGTTGTCGCCGCGGAGTTGACCACACATCCGTTTCCCGTAAAGCGAAAACCGTTGATGGTCACGTTGTTGGCGTTAACTGTAAGCTTGCCAGTGATAATCGATTCGGCGAGTGTTCTGGTCGATGTGCGGCTGTCGCCGAAAGCGTTCGCTCCTATGAAATTAAGCCCTGCCGTTGAGATGGTCACGTTTTCGGAATATGTGCCCGAAGCCACATAGACTGTTGAATTTGCCGCAGGATTCGCCGCCACAAATGCTGAGAATGAACTGAAAGCGGTCGTGCCCACTTTGAATTGCACATTTTTATAGGCTATGGCGGCTCCGTTAGTGGTTGCTGACTGGCTGATTAGATAATTGGCGGCATTGGCTGAAAATGAGAGCAATGCGACGAAAAAAGCCGAAGCGAAAACTTTAAGTTTCATAAACGAATATGGTATGATATTGTTCGATTTGTCGGTTGGTTGTTTCTCGTGGCCTTTATAGGCAACGAGCCGTTTGTTTAAGTGGATTCCGATTAAATGCCTTTCAATAAATTGTTGCTGTTTGATTCGACATCTTTATCGAAAGAGTTAATTTTTGTTACTGTTCGTTATGAAATCTTTGAATGAGGAAGTAATAGAAATCCTCTTTACAAAGTTAGTCAAATCGGTTCGATTTTCCAATGTTTTGACAAGAAAAAAGACGAAATGCTGGTCTGTTTTTCGAACTGCAGATTCAACTGGCAAGTGCAAAATTATGAAAGATTTTTAAAAAACACTTCTTTTGGTGTTAAGAATCCGAGTTTTTTTCTTGG
>CADBML010000082.1 GCA_902795825.1 uncultured Bacteroidales bacterium | reverse complement strand
TCCGCGGCAACCGCGCAAATGCCATTATGTGTTAACTTCCTGCGTGCGGTTGAATGGTGAGCGTACGTTGGAGGAGATATGGGGCGCGGCTCGGGCGAGGATGCGTGCGGAACGGGAAAATACTCCATTAAGCGACAATATTTCTCGTCCGATTTAGCGGATGATGGCTCTAAACGGAAGGTCATCCGCTTCGACAAGAGGGGCAAGGAGCTGTGGGAACAGGCTCAACCGTTTCTCGTCAATCCTGTTGAAGAACGCCTTTTTTGCGACGAGTTGTTGTTTGAAGAGCATTTCCCAATATGTGGAATCAACGCTCTGGCTCATTACACCATGCTAAATCCTGACCCGGAAAGGATTATCATGATGACCGTCAAACAGCTTCGCGACCTTAGAGCATCAAATGCTTTGGTATGTCCTAATGAGTACGATGGCGACATCATCATTGAAGCATGGAAATATCCACCTGTCGCCATCATGGGCGCGAAAGCTGAATGGGTTGACAGGTTATCGTTGGCCATTTCGCTACGTGAGGAAGCCGACCCACGAGTGGAAGGTGAGATTAAACGTCTAATAAATGAAATGAAATGGAAGGATTAGATAAATTCCGAGAAGCCTTTGAAGCTTATTCATAGAACTACGTTATAATCGGCGGCACGGCATGTGACATCGCCATGACCGGTACGGCAGTACGTCCCCGAGCCACTCACGACATTGATATGATTGTCATTGTCGAGAAGATGACTGATGATTTTACAGAGCGCTTTTGGCAATTCGTGCGCGAAGGTGGGTACCGCCCAGAGAAGAGGAAGCAGTCAGAGGGAGAGCCTCCGAAACACGAGCTTTACCGCTTTGTCAATGGGAAGCCAGAACACCCTGAAATGATTGAACTGCTGTCACGTCACCCCGACATTCTCGGCTAACCGAAAGGGCTTACCATCGAGCCGATACCTGTGGATGAGAACACTTCAAGTCTGAGTGCAATCATCATAGACGATGAGTTCTACAAGTTCTACGACATCGCCACGCTTAACGACGGGTATCGTCTTGAAATACGCCATAATGTTCATAGCTATTATAACCCCGTCGTTCATATACAAATCAGCTAAAATGGAGCATTTTTTTGAATTTGGCTCCCTGCGTGTCCAAACCCATGGGGGATTTTGTGGTCGGCTTTCATAAAACATGAAATTAAATCAGCTCGGTGGATTATTGACCTCGCAATATAAAACAAACAATATATGGCCGAGTATTTTACCTATATCTTATGAAAATAGCGCAGAGATTTGTTGATAATTTCGAAAAAGAAAACGAAAACTTTCGGAAAATTTTCCGAAATAACACGTTATGAGTGGAAGATGTCGATTTTTTTTGGAAAATATGGAAAATGTTAGTAAATTTGCTTGATTATGCATAATAGCACCAATTTTTGACTGAATGGCCGACAACTCTTCGTCATCGAAAATAATCCTTCCGGAGCCGACAATCCGTCGGTTGCCGTGGTATTTGGCGTATGTCAGTATGCTTCATGCCGACAATGTGGAGTATGTGTCATCAACGCAGATTGCCAAGGAATTGAATGTCGATTCGTCGCAGATTGCCAAGGACCTGTCTTTTCTCAACATCAAAGGGAAAACCCGCATAGGCTATGAGGTGAAATCGCTCGAGCGCGAACTCCGTGGCTTCCTCGGGTTCAAGACCATCCATCCCACGATAATCCTCGGATGCGGGAGTCTGGGCAGCGCCTTGATTCAAGACGTCGGTCTGCAACGCTACGGACTGAAAATCGTGGCCGGCTACGATGTCAACCCCGAAATTGTGGGAACTACGATATGCGGAGTGCCCATTTTCGACATAGCCGACATCGAATCGCGCCGCAAGCTTCACAAAGCGGAAATCGCGATTATCTCCGTTCCGGTGGAGAACGCGCAGGATGCCGCCGACACGGCCATAGCCGCCGGAATCAAGGCTCTGTGGAATTTCACGCCGTTCCGCATTCGTGCCACGGAGGACATCGTCATCCAAAACACATCAATCTACGCTCATTTGGCTGTGATGTTCAACCGTCTGAATTCCCAAAACAAGAAATAAGCAGAAGGCATGAAAGTGATAATAGGGACACCCGACACTCAGCAGGAACGACGCTGCCACGTTGACATACTGCCCGACAGCGCAATTCTCCGCGACGGAAAGCCGCTTTTCCTCCCGATGACCAAAGCCGTGCCATCGCTTTCGGCATCTGTGGCATTCCGCGCAGGCCGACTCGGCAAAAACATTGCGCCAAAGTTCGCCCCGCGTTATTTCGACGCCTTCGCTCTCTGCGTCAGAATGTCGGCCACTGCCGACGAAGACGCTTTCTCTGCCGCCGAGCTCAGCCGTTTCGCCGACAACTCACTCGTCGTGGGCGACTGGACCGACCTCGAAGGCTTTGACACAACGACAGCTTCGGCCGATATTCTCTCAACACGCCTGCCCTTCGGCGTAATGATGCAGCGCGCCCTCACGCTTATGGCGGAGGTGAGCCGTTTCGCCACCATCAAAATGGGCGATATCGTGGCAACCGACCCCATACCGTTGTCGCCACAACCACAAACCGAATCAATTGTGACCGGCCGCGTGAACAACATCCAAAAACTACGTTTCAGAATAAAATAACAAACAACCCATACGACTTATGAAATCCTTACGTTTCTTGACACTCTCCTTATTGATTACGGCTTTCGCCGCATCGGTCAACGCCTACAACGCGTCGTATTTCACCCAGACATCACGCCTCTCCAGCGGCAAGTGGGTCAAAATCAAGGTCACCAGCAATGGAATTCACCAGATAACCTACGACCAACTCCGACAATGGGGATTCTCCAACCCCGAAAAGGTGTCGGTTTATGGCGGCGGCGGTGTCAATCCAGGGCAGAATTTCCTCACATCCTACCCCGACGACCTCAGCGTGACCCCTTCACGCCGTTCGAACGACAAACTGTACTTCTACGGTGAATCAGGCGTCGCTTTCAACCCGACGAGCAGCGACGACCCCGTCTCTAACATCAATATCACCAAAAACCAATCGTCGCTCAACGCAGGCTACTATCTCCTCAGCGACTCGAAACCGTCGGACGCACAAGATTTGCGCACCTACAGCTACTCCTCGGGCGCATCTTCGACGCTGACCACCCACAATTCATTCCACTTCTTCAAAGAAAACTGCACAAACAACGGCAAAGGCGGCGCCAACTGGTTCGGCCCCAACTTCTCCGAAGTGGAATCACAACACTATTACCTGACAGCCGCCGACCCCGTGGAAGGCGCCACCGGCACCATCTTCTACCGCTGGGTAGGCAAAAGCGCATCCTCCCTTTCGATGGCTTGCGAACCCGGATTCACCAACGTCATCGGCAGCACTTTCACCAATCCATCCCGCCTGTCGGCCGCATCTACTTACACCTACGCCTACGGCAACGGACGCTATGACGCCATCATCTCCGACAATGAAGACCTCAACCTCGACCTCGAATTCAACAAATCGGGCGGCGACGAGGGGTGCTACGCCGCTCTCGACTACGTCATCTTCCACTACTACCGAAACAATGTTTTCAAACCCGTCAACGGCCAAATGCCTATTTGGCTCTACCAGCCTCTCTCGTCCATGAATCTGGAAATTGGCGACGCTTCCGACAACCTTATCCTTTGGAACGTCACCAACCATTTCGACGTGGCCAATTGGGAACTTGTCGATGGCGAAAACGAAAACACGAAGGTGTGCCGCCTGCCGAGCAGCTATAGCGGTTACATCAATCTCATCGCTTTCGACCCCACCAGCGACCTTCTCCCCGTAGAGTTTGTCGAAAATGTGGAGAACCAGAACCTCCACGGAGTGACCGAAGCCGTTAATATGCTCATCATAACCACGAAAACTCTCCGTCCTTACGCTGAAGAGCTCGCCGAAGCCCACCGTCAGTATCAGGGCATGAACGTGCTCGTCGTTGAACAAGAGAAGATTTTCAACGAATTCTCTTACGGAACGCCTTCCACAGCCGGCTATCGCCGCTTGGCACGAATGCTTTATTCACGCCACCCGAACGACTTCAAATACATCCTCCTCTACGGCCCCGCATCCTACGACAACAGCCGAATAATATTCACAGCCAACGACAACCTGCTCACCTACGAGGCTGAATATATCGATGATGCCCGCGAGAACACCCGCTCATATTGTTCCGACGCTTTCTTCGGTCTGATCGACGCGTCGTTCAGCGACTACTACACTTCCCTGCCACTCAACAAGATGATGGTGGGCGTGGGCCGCATTCCCGCCCCGACAACATCAGTGGCCGAACAGGTTAACCGCAAGCTCATCAATGTGCTTAAGAACCCGCAACAGAGCGTAGCAATCAACAAGGCCATCTTCCTCTGCGACGACGGTGACTCAAACGGACACCTCGAACAAGCCGAGGAGCTCGTCGACACCGTCGCCTCCAACGCTCCTAACATCGTCGCCATTAAGGCATACAACGACCTCTACCCGTTCACCAACTACGACGCTGTGGCCGCCCGCTCGAAAATCACACAGTCGCTTTCCGCAGGCGTGGGATTCTTCAGCTACACCGGACACGGCAACCCCTCCGCTTTCAACTCCGAAAACATTTGGTCGAAACGCTTCACAAACGAAACACAATACAAATATTTGCCATTCGCGACGCTCTCCACTTGCGACTCCTACTCTTTCGACCGCGGCGACAACGGCATGGCAGAGACTTTCCTCTACAAAGAGGACGGCGGAATGTTGGGAATCGTCGGCGCATCACGCACCGTTTATAAGGCATTCAATCAATATCTCAACAAGCACCTCTGCCGCGCTTACTGCAACGTCGGTCCCGACGACTGTATCGGCGACGTATTCCGTATTGGCCACAATATGTCGTTCTACGGCTTCCACAGCCGCGATCTCGGCACCAACACGATGTGCTACAACCTCTGCGGCGACCCCGCCATGCCGCTCTATGGCCCGAAATACGGCGTGTCGGTCGCTTCTGTCAACAACGAGGAAATCGCCGACGACACCATCGAAATGATTGACGACGGCAATGGAAACATCTCCGAACAAGTCAACGCCACCCTCATTCCCATCTATCCGCGCGCACACAACACCGTTGTCGGCGACATCACCGACAGCAACGGCAATGTGGTCAGCTCGTTCAACGGCTCTGTGACCATCTCGCTCTACGATGCCGTCGATTCCGTCGCCAACCTCCGACAGGGCAACGACGCGGCAATCACCGTAGCCACTTTCCACGACCTCCTCGCTGAAGTGACCGCGCCGGTGGTCAACGGACACTTCTCGGCCGATGTGGTGTTCCCCTCGGCTCTCCGACCCGATGTCCGTAACAAAATGACTTTCTATGCTTTCAACGGCAATATGAAAGAGCGCGCCGTCGGTGCCGAAGACCATGTGGTGGTCAAGCCTTTTGATGAAGAAAAAGCCATCGACGACCAAGGCGAGCCGGCTATCACTGAAATGTATATCAACACCGCCGATTTCCGTGAAGGCGACATCGTCGAATCGTCGTTCGACTTCCACGCAACAATCGAACCGAGCGAACTCGGCATCTGCAACGCCACCTCAATTATCGGCTCATCGACCGTCTTGATGCTCGACAACAAAAAATCGTTCGCCGACGCTACGAGCGCCCTGTCGGCCGACGACGACGGCGCTTACCGCATCAACTTCCCCATCAGCGGACTTGAAAACGGCGCCCACACCCTTACCCTCAATGTGGCCGACAATGCCGGTAACCGAGTGTCGCGCACAATCAGCTTCATCGTGGCCGATTTCAACGTGAACGCATCTATCACAGTGGCTGAAAATCCCGCTCGTCAGCAAGCCACCTTCTCCATCGAAGACAATCTCATCGGCGGCGGCAACTACACCCTCGTCATCGAACGCAAGAACGGCTCTAACGTGCTCACCGTCGAAAACGCTTCATTCCCCTATGAATGGGATCTCACCGACCAAGACAACAATGCTGTCGCCGACGGCGAATACTTCGCCTATGTCATCGCCAACAACGGCACGCAATTCGGCAGCTCTCCCAAAATTAAATTAATTGTTGTTAAGAAAGCCGAATAAAAACAATAAATGACACGTTTTTCAGTTTAATAAAGGTGAGTTCTATCTATTTGTAGAAACCATAATATTACTGAACTGAAAACGTCGATTTATCATGACAAAAAAACTGACATATTCAATCATACTGATAGCCGCGGCTCTCGCCGCCATGCCCTTGTCGGCACAGGATAAGAACCTCTTCAATCCTGTGCAGACGGGCGTGAACTCCATCAACATTGCCCCCGACGCACGCGCGGCTTCTATGGGCGACCTCGGAGCGGCCACCGAACCCGACGCCAACTCCCAATATTGGAATCCGTCGAAATACGCTTTCGCCTACAGCCAAGCAGGCGTGTCGCTCAGCTACACCCCATGGTTGCGCAAACTCGTCAACGACATTTTTCTCGCCAACCTCGCCGGCTATTGGAAAATCGGCCACGACGACAATCAGGCCATCTCGGCTTCAATGCGCTATTTCTCGCTCGGCGAAGTCAACACTACCGACGGCGAAGGCTACGCCAGCCAGTCGCTCAACCCGTACGAATTGGCCGCCGACCTCGCTTATTCGCGTAAACTCTCCGACAGCTACTCAATGGGCGTCGCCTTCCGTTACATCTACTCCGACCTCGGATTCTCCTCGTCGTATGCCGGCGACATCACTAAGGGCACATCGGCTTTCGCCGCCGACATCTCCGGCTTCGTAAACACCTACCCCATGATCGGACGAAACGAATGTCAATGGACGTTCGGCTGGAACATATCCAATATCGGCTCTAAACTTTCATACAACAACGGTAACGACCCCGCATTCCTGCCCACCAACCTACGGCTCGGTACGGCCTTCACATTCCCTATCACCGACTTCAACACCTTTACTCTCGCTTTCGACGCCAACAAACTCCTCGTGCCGACGAAGCCCCGCCAGTCGGACTACAACATGGACACCCCCGAAGGTCAACAAGAATACACCGACGCTCTCGCCAACTGGGAAAATATGTCGTCGATTACCGGCATTTTCAAATCCTTCACCGACGCGCCTAACGGCTTCAAAGAAGAGCTGCAGGAAATCAATATGTCAGTGGGAGCCGAATACAGCTACAACCAGCAGTTTTTCATCCGCGCCGGTTATTTCTACGAGAACAAGAACAAAGGCAACCGACAATACTTCGGTTTCGGCGCAGGCTTCAATCTCAATGTGGTCCGTCTCGACGCATCTTATATGCTCGCCACGGCTCAGACTTCCCCGCTCGACCAGACGCTACGTTTCACACTGTCGTTCGACCTCGACGGTCTGAAAGAGCTTCTGGGCAAACGCCGATAATACCGACTTCAGCAATATAATTTACGGGGGCTTCTGCATCAGCGGCTCCCGTTATCATTAAAGGGTCTTTCTATACAAATTGATGTCAAATAAAACAACAATAATGAACTCTTTCAGGAAATTTATAGAAAACCCCTAAAAAAACGACAACGAAATGTACAGAATTGGCAACGGATTCGATGTTCACCGCCTCGTGGAAGGCCGCGAGCTCATCATTTGCGGTGTGAAATTACCCTTTCATCTCGGACTGCTCGGACATTCCGACGCCGACGTGGCGCTCCACGCCCTCTCCGATGCCCTCCTCGGCGCGGCAGCTCTCGGCGACATCGGACACCTGTTCCCCGACACCGACCCCGCCTACGCCGGAGCCGATTCGCGAGAGCTGCTCCGCAAAGTCGTGGAAACAATCGAAGAAAAGGGGCTGAGCGTCGTAAACGTCGATGTCACCATCATCGCCCAAGCGCCGAAAATGGCGCCCCACATCGCCCAAATGCGCCAAAACATTGCCGACGACATCCACATCCCCATCGAACGCGTTTCCATAAAGGCCACCACAACCGAACGGCTAGGCTTCACTGGCCGCGGCGAAGGCATCGCCGCCCAAGCATCAGCTCTGCTCGCAGACATCCGCGACGAAAAGCAGTAAGCATTAGAAAAACTCTTCCTTCAGATTTCCTTCAGCTTTCCTTCAATCTGAACACCAGACGTTGCCAACCGTCGGCGTAGCGCGCCGACGTGATGCGGAACGTGCCTATTTGTGACGTATGCTCGACGTGGGCTCCGATGCACGGACAAGCGTCGTAATCACCAATGCGCACAATCCTCACCATTGGCGAAGCGTCGTCGGGCAATCGGTCGAGGTTGAATCGCTTGGCAGCCTCCTCCGCGGGCATGAACTCCATAACCACTGGCAAGTCGCGGGCGATTTGCTCGTTAACACGACGTTCCACCTCAGCGATTTCCTCGTCGGTGAGCTGACGGGTCATCGGATAGTCAAGCTTCGACTTCGTGCGCTCCACATGGGCGCGGGGCGAACGAGGACAGCCGAACATCTTCACCATCGTGCCGTTCAAAAGGTGCTCCGCCGTGTGCGCCGGCGGATATTCTGCCTTATTATGCGCGTTTAGTTCCATTATTTCAACCTCTTATTAAAATCGTCATAAACTGAAGAACCAATGAAGCCCATTAGGGCTGGCTCGTATTCATGCATGGGTTGCGCTTCGTTTCACCACCTGCCTAAATACTTTTCGCCCCTAAAGGAACCTCGATTTAACGACTCTACACAAGTCCTTTTTTATGGTAGGACTTCTCTTATTAAAATATAATATCCAAATAATTACATCGTAGAATTCATTCCTAATTGACGAAGGTTTTGATGCCTATGGCATCGCGAACCGCCCTGCGGGCGACATTCGCTTCAAAACTTCGTCGATTGCTTCGCAATTCCTAATTCCTAACTCTTAACTCTTCCTCGTTTGGCCGTCGCCAGTGATAAGATACTTATAAGTGGTGATTTCAGGGAGCGCCATGGGACCGCGGGCGTGAAGTTTCTGGGTGGAGATGCCTATTTCCGCTCCAAAGCCAAACTGACCTCCGTCGGTAAAGGCAGTCGATACGTTGGCATAGACGCAGGCAGCGTCGATTTCGCGCTGGAAACGTGCGATTGCCTCCGCATCGGTGGCGACAATCGCCTCGCTATGATGCGATGTGCGGTCGGAGATAAATCGGATGGCATCGTCAAGATTAGCCACTGTGGCTATTGACATTTTATAGTCGAGCCATTCGCGACCGAAATCCTCGGCTGAGGCGCGTTTCAAGCGAGGATAAGCCCCGCGGAGAGCTTCGTATGCCTCGGCGTCGGCGAAGATTTCCACCTCATGCTCGGCGAGAGGCTCGCAAATGGCCGCAAGGTCGGACAAGCGCGAACGGTCGATGACAAGACTATCGAGAGCATTGCACACACTGACTCGACGGGTTTTTGCGTTCAGGACAATGTCGCGGGCAATATCGAGCCGGCCGGAAGAATGCACATAAGTGTGGCACACACCTGCTCCGGTTTCAATCACCGGCACAAGCGAGTGACGGCGTACAAAGTCGATAAGATTGCGTCCGCCACGCGGAATAATAAGATCCACATATTCGGGCGAGCGCATCATTTCGGCAGTGGCGTCGTGAGATGAGGGCAAAAGAGTCACCGAACAGGGGTCGATGTCATTGTCAATCAACACTTGGCGAATAATGGCAACGGCGGCCGCGTTTGTGTCGGCCGCGTCGCCGCCGCCTTTCAACAGACAGGCGCTCCCAGCCTTAAAACAGAGCGAGAACACGTCGAACGTAACATTCGGCCGGGCTTCGTAAATTATGCCTATCACACCGAAGGGCACCGACACTTTGCGGATTACCATGCCGTTGGGCCGCACAGCCTCGCTGAGCGTCACTCCAAGCGGCGACGGCAATGCCGCCACAGCACGCATATCGCCGGCAATGCCCCTCAACCGAGCTTCGGTCAGTTGCAGACGGTCGTACTTAGGGTCGGTACGGTCCATTCGGGCGAGGTCGAGCGAATTGGCGGTGAGCAACACGGGAATATATTTTTCCACCGCGTCGGCCACATCGGCCAGCACTTTGTTTTTTGTGGCTGTATCGAGTGTGTTAATTGCCCTCGACGCTCTACGCGCGGAAATAAGCAGGTCGCGGATTGATTCCATTTTTTGAAGTTTTTTGTTTTTTATATAGAATGAGCATGGGATGGATATCGCATTAAACGATATAGATATAGTCGGTGTGGATAAGCGGACGCCGAGAACCGTGCTTACCCGCCCATTCGGCAGCCTTTTGGGAGTTGCATCCCACACGGCCTACGGCAATCACACGTCCCTCGGGATTGACCACTTTCACAATGTCGTCTTTCTCGAAACTGCCTTCCACCCGCGTGACCCCCACAGGCAACAGGCTTGTGCCCGGCTGGCTCACGATTGCTTCGGCGGCACCCTCGTTCACGTGAATCTCGCCCTTGGCGAAGCCTTCGCTATGTCCGATCCACGTTTTCATTCCGGAAGGCGACACTGCTGCGGCGACAAAGGTGGTGGAGGGCACATCTTTGCCTGAAAGCAAATCGACAAGGATGTTTTCCCGACGTCCGTTGGCGATGGTCACCGCAATGCCGTCGGCAGCGGCGCGGCGCGCGATGTTGTATTTTGTAGTCATGCCTCCGCGGCCCATCGACGATTTCGATTTCCTGATGTGGCGGCCTATATCTTCGCCCGGTAGAATCTCCTTTATCACACTCGACGACGCTTCCGACGGGTCGCCATCGTAGATGCCGTCGATATTGCTCAATATGATAAGGCGATCCACACTCATCATCGCGGCAATGAGCCCCGAAAGCTCGTCGTTGTCGGTAAACATCAGTTCGGTGACCGACACGGTGTCGTTTTCGTTGACCACCGGAATCACACCGTTTGCTAGCATCACTTCGAAACAGTTTTTCAGGTTGAGATAGTGCTGGCGGTCGGAAAAATTCTCTTTCATGGTCAACACTTGCCCGCAAGCCAGACCGTGCTCGCGGAAAAGCTCGAAATAGCGGTTGATGAGCTTGGCTTGGCCCACAGCGCTGTATAGCTGGCGCGCCGACACTGGATCGAGCCTTTTAATGTCGGCAAGTTCTCCGCGGCCCGACGCCACTGCGCCCGAAGAAATCACAATCACTTCGAGTCCCATCGCGCGCAGCTCCGCTATCTGATCGACGATAGCCGACACCCGGGTCACGTCGAGGTGTCCGTCGGCGCGTGTCAACACATTGCTGCCGATTTTCACGGCTATTCGTCGTGGAAGGTTCTGTTTCATTGTCGGCTACTCCTTTCCTGTCAAAATTGAACGTATTTCATTGAGTTTATTAAGGGCCGCCATCGGGGTGAGGTTGTTGATGTCGAGCCCCAATATTTGGTCACGTATCTGGCTGAGCACAGGGTCGTCGAGCTGGAAAAGTGTCATCTGTATTCCGTCGCGGCTGTCGGCCACATCGCTAAGATTCTTTGCGGCTATATCGCGGCCGTTGTTTGCCTCAAGGTGGTGGAGCACATCGTCGGCACGTTCGACAATCGACGGAGGCATACCGGCGAGCTTCGCCACATGGATGCCGAAGGAATGTTCGCTCCCCCCGCGCTTAAGTTTGCGGAGAAACACCACTTTGCCGTCAATATCCTTCACCGCGACATTGTAGTTAACAATTCTCTGGAACGAAGCTTCCATTTCGTTGAGCTCGTGATAGTGGGTGGCGAAAAGCGTTTTGGGATGTATGCCGCGATACTCATGAATATGCTCCACTATGGCCCAAGCGATTGAAATGCCGTCGTAGGTGGATGTGCCGCGCCCCAATTCGTCGAAGAGGATAAGGCTCCGCCGACTCATATTGTTAAGGATGTTGGCGGCTTCGTTCATTTCCACCATAAACGTGGATTCGCCGAGCGAAATATTATCGCTCGCTCCCACACGAGTGAAAATCTTATCGACAATGCCTATTCTTGCGCTCTCGGCGGCCACAAAACAGCCTATTTGTGCCATCAGTACATTAAGTGCCGTCTGGCGCAACAGCGCCGATTTTCCCGACATATTCGGGCCCGTTATCATCATTATCTGTGTCCCTTCGTTCGAAAGGCGGACTGTGTTGGTGATGTAAGGCTCGCCTATGGGCAGTTCTTTTTCTATCACGGGATGCCGGCCTTCGATGATTTCAATGTCGAACGATTCATCGACGACAGGACGGTTATAATGATTTTCCATCGACACTCGCGTGAACGAATTGAGGCAGTCGAGACGAGCCAATAACGTGGCGTCGAGCTGGATTTCGGGTATATGTTCTGTCAGCCGAGCCACAAGCCCGTTAAACAGCCTCGACTCGATAGCGGCTATGCGCTCTTCCGCGCCGAGGATTTTTTCCTCATACTCTTTCAGTTCCTGTGTGATGTATCGCTCGGCGTTGACAAGTGTCTGCTTGCGGATCCACTCCGGCGGCACTTTGTCCTTGTGGGTGTTTGTCACCTCTATATAGTAGCCGAACACGTTGTTGAACGCCACTTTCAGCGATGGGATGCCGGTGATTTCGCTCTCACGCTGTTGGAGCCGGAGCAGATAGTCTTTCCCCGAATAAGCTATGTCGCGTAATTCGTCAAGCTCGGCATCAACGCCGTTGCGGATCACAGTGCCGCGATTCACCGCGGTTGGCGCTTCATTGACAACAGTGCGCTCTATCAGCTCGGCAATATCGGCGCAGGCGTTGAGTTTACCGCCGACGGCCGACAGGGCCTCAATGTCGGCTTTCTCACAAAGAGCCTTGATAGGAGCCACCGACAACAGAGCGTTTTTCAGCTGCACCACTTCACGCGGCGAAATGCGCAGTGTGGCCACTTTCGACACGAGGCGCTCAAGGTCGCCTATCTGCTCCAAAAGCCCGCGCACCTGCTCGCGCTCTTCGGGATGTCGGAAAAAGTATTCCACCACATCGAGCCGACGATTGATTTGATCCACGTTTTTCAACGGGAACAACACCCATCGGCGCAGCATACGCGCGCCCATCGGACTGACCGTGCGGTCAATGACGTCGAGAAATGTCTTTCCGCCTTCCCCCACACTGTCGATAAGCTCCAAATTACGCACGGTGAATTTGTCGAGACGGACATAATTGTCCTCTTCGATGCGCGAGAGGTTGACAATATGGGATATGTGGGTGTGTTGGGTGATGTCGAGGTAGTGAAGAATCGCCCCTGACGCTATCACGGCGCTCGTCAACTCATTCACGCCAAACCCCTTCAGGCTCGATGTCTCAAACTGTTTCAGCAGACGTTCGCGAGCCGATTCTTCGGTAAATACCCAGTCGTCGAGTTCGGTCGATAGATAGTGGCCACTGAATGTCTCGTCAAGCTGACGGCGCTTTCCCCGCTCCACGAGCACTTCTTTCGGCATAAAATTGCCGATTAGCTTATCGACATAAGCCGCCGGACCTTCGGCAGTGAGAAACTCACCGGTGGAAATGTCAAGAAAAGCCACTCCCACCAATCCGTTTTTGGCGAAGTTAACCGCCGCGAGAAAATTGTTCTCACGATGATTGAGCACATTGTCGTTGATTGAAACGCCGGGGGTGATAAGCTCGGTAATGCCTCGTTTGACAAGTTTTTTCGTCATTTTTGGGTCTTCGAGCTGCTCACATATAGCCACTCTCTTTCCGGCACGCACTAGTCGGGGCAGATAAGTGTCGAGCGCGTGATGGGGGAAGCCTGCCAACTCCACCGACGATGCGGAGCCATTGGCGCGGCGGGTAAGTGTTATTCCCAATATTTCCGATGCTGTGATAGCGTCATCGGAAAATGTCTCATAAAAGTCGCCCACACGAAAAAGGAGCACCGCGTCGGGATGCTTCTGCTTCATCTCGAAGTATTGCTTCATCAAGGGCGTTTCAACAATTTTTTTTGCCACTTTCGTAAATCGTTTGTTCGACTTGTAAAGTTACGAATTTTTCGGCAAAATATCCACTAACCGACGCAACAAAACATTCCCCCTCCCCCATAGTGCCGTCGTTAAGCGCGGAATATGAGGTGAGGGGGAACGGGAAGGCGGCTTCGTCAGGCGAAGCGTCAGATTGAATCAACTGCGATTGGTTCGGTTGTGGCGGGCGGAGCGCTCGTCGGAGAGTCGTCCTGAAGGTCGTCAAGTGTGATGCAGCCCAGCATCACTACCACATTGATTTCTTTGCCTTCGTCGGATATCAACACTATCTCATTCTTGCCGTCGGTATGCTCTTTCACAGCCACAAGGGTGTGCTCTTTTTCTTCTGCCACGTCAATAATCACATCGTAGTCGATTGACTTGAATATAGGTTCTATAAGTTTGCGAAGTTCCTTTACCGCGCTTTTTTTCTCGGCGGAAATCACTTCGATGCGGTCGAGTTTGTTGACAAGTTTGTCAACGTTGACACCGCCCATCGGTCCGACTCCCACGGAGCCTTTTCCAAGAAGGCGGAACAACGATTTACCCATTATTATTGTCGAGACTCCCTCGATTTGACGCTGTTTGACGACTTGTCCGAGTGTGGTTTGCGCCGCTGCCGACATAGCCAGCAGCACTGCCATTGCCAAAATAATTGCTTTTCTTTTCATTGTGGTGATATTTATTCAGGTGCGTAACATAAACTTGTTTTTGCCATATTGAGCATGAGCGACATTTTACATATTGAGTGCTCGGCCTGCTCGAGGGCAATGATTTCTTCTGCCGACAAATCGCTTTCGATAGGCATCGGAAAATCATCGGGGAAGGCGGCAGCAGGCGCATCGTCATCCGAAGTCAGAATCTCAGGTTTTGATACCTTGAAAGCATTTCTGTTTGTCTTTGTCCGAACTTTCATTGATTCGTTTCCGACAGCTGCCGACGCAATCTCGGCCTGCTTGATCTCCGTGGATGCTGGTTGAGGGCGTGAGGGCGTGTTGTCGGTTATTGGGGTAATAACTCCTTCGGGATTGCCCACCCGCGACGGCTGAAACATTACGCCCACACCTATCAACAGAGCGACAACCGCAGCCGACGAAACCCATGCCAAAAGACGACGGCGCTTGACTGCGTGCTCCTTTGCCACGGCTTGCGCCAATGCCGCTTTTATCGACTCGTCGAATCCGGCGGGCAATTCGGGTTCGGCCGCGCTCATCGATAGCAGCATTATACGGTCGGCGGCATAGCGTTCGGATTGCTCGCCATCGGCAAGCAGCCGGCGAAGCTCCGCTTCCTCATCGACACTGGTTTCTCCCGAATAATACCGCTTGAGAAGCCTATCTCTGTCATTTACTTTTTCGCTCATAACTTATAATATTCTCTATTTGGTCGCGTAACGAACGACGTGCCCTTGACAACAATACTCTCACATTCACTTCAGTCATGCCCAGGCATTCGGCAATCTCCTTCAACTCCAACCCGTCGATGGCTCTTAACTCCATCACCTCACGCTGTCGGTCGGGAAGTGCCGTCAACAGGCGCTTGACGATAAGGGCCATGTCTTTGGCTTCTGTTGCACGGCCGACATCCTCGTCCGACATCAACTGATTGTGAGCTTCCGAAGGAACGGAATCATACGACAGACGACTTCGGCGAAAACGGTCGTAGCAGGCATTTCGAATCATCACAGCGGAATATGCCTTAACGTTTACCGCATGGAAATCCACTTTGTCGCGCATTTGCCATAACTTGACGTAGAGATCCTGAACAGCGTCGAGAGCATCATCTGAACTTCCCAATATGCCGTAAGCCACAGCATACAAATGCGACCGAAGAGGCATGAACATCTCTTGAAATTCCGCTACCGACATCTTGTCAATCATCTATCCGCTGCCGGAAATGTTTTGTCATTGGGATTGAATGCAATTCCGAATATTGACGGCTTCACAACACCCCACGACTTCGTTTCATTCACCACAAAGTTAGCTATAATTCTTTTACCTTTTTCTATTACGACGCAAAATCATAGCCATTTGTTACACCAACTCTCGCTTTTTTTGCAGCAATTGAAAATTATTGAGGCAACTAATCAGCTTTAGATAGCCGAGTCAATCACGCAGCCCAAGGAAGCAGAGATAAATAATTTCAATATTCTCTGGGAACCTGAAATTATCTATATTATCTATAAGCTCTATTTTCTCTATTTTCTCTATTTTCTCTATATTTTCTATTTGACGCGGGCGGATGCAAAAAAAGAGCCGCGGGGCTTTGACGCTCCGCGGCTCTCCTCATCGCCGGGCTCTCCCCGGCTCAGTCGGCGGTTACCTAC
>CADBML010000081.1 GCA_902795825.1 uncultured Bacteroidales bacterium | reverse complement strand
TTGAAGTCACACTGTAAGGGGTTTTCTATTCAACCGCCCATGAATTTTGCCATTTGAGGGAATTTGAGTATTTTTGTGGTGTGTTTTGCCAAAGCCGCCGCGCCGATTCGAAGCACGCCCTTCGTTATGATTCTTAAAAGCATCAGTATCGTCAACTTTAAAAACATCAGGGAGGCCCGTCTGGAATTCTCCCCGAATGTGAATTGCCTGCTCGGAAACAACGGGATGGGAAAGAGCAACCTGCTCGACGCCATCTACTTCATGAGCTTCTGCAAGAGTTTTTCGGGAATGACCGACGCCCAGCTCATCACCAAAGGCGAAGACTTCACGATGATACAGACCACCTACGACCGTCGCGGCGACGACGAGTCGCTCAATATGGGCATAACGCGTGGCAAACGCAAGGCCATGAAGCGCAACGGCAAAGAATATGTGCGTCTCAGCCAGCATATCGGCAAATTCCCGCTTGTCATGTCGTCGCCCAACGACATCGACCTCATCCGCGAATCAGGCGAAACGCGCCGCCGATGGATTGACATGTCGCTCTCGCAGGCCGATGCCGTATATCTCGACCACCTTATCCGCTACAACCGCGCCCTCGAACAGCGCAACGCCCTTTTGCGGAACGGAGTGGCCGACGCCAACCTTTTCGACGCCCTCGACATCCAACTCGACACCGCTGCCGCCTACATATCAATGGCCCGCGCACAATGGATCGAACGCCTCTCGCCAATCTTCAACCGCTACTACAGGCTTGTGGCCGGCGACGATGAAAACGCCGCCCTCGCTTATTCATCCGCGCTCTTGACTATGCCCATGCGCGACCTCCTCTTGCGCGAACGCCATCACGACGAAATCGTCAAGCACACTTCCGTCGGCATCCACCGCGATGACGTGGAAATGACGCTCGACGGCATGCAAATGCGCAGAGCCGGTTCGCAAGGACAATGCAAGACTTTTGTCATCGCCCTCCGACTCGCTCAATACGAATTCCTCAGCCAAGCCACTCAAATGTCGCCGCTTCTGCTGCTCGACGACATCTTCGACAAACTCGACTCTAACCGAGTGGCCAAAATCATGCAAATCGTGTCGATGCCAACTTTCGGCCAAATATTCGTCACCGACACCAATCTCGCACACTTCGACGAGATTATCGCTAACGTGGCCGGCGACTACCGCCTTTGGAACGTGGTAGATGGCGTTTTCTCTCCCATAAAACCTTCGAAATGAAACGTACTGATCCCAAAGCCATCGGCGAAATAATCAACGGAATAATCTCCGACTGCAACCTCGAAAACGCTTATGCCGAGCAGAAAGCCTGTTTCCTCTGGCCCCAAATCGTAGGTCAGGGCATCAACCGACTCACCACTCGCCGTTTTGTCGCCAACGGGGTGATGCACGTCTTCCTGACTTCCGCCCCGCTCAAAAACGAACTGCGTTTCACCGCACCGAAGCTCGTCGAGGCAATCAACTCCGCCGTAGGAACCAACATCCTTTCCGACATCGTTTTTCATTAACACCCCTTTTATGTCATGAACACCGACAAATCTCTCGAATTATTATCGTCCACTCTCGTCACATCGGCTTTCCACCACCGCATTTCAATCCAACCGCGGTGGAACGACTACGATATGCTCCGACACCTCAACAATTCGGCCTACTTCGAATATTTCGACATCGGAAAAACCGCATACTTCCGCTCCGTTGTGGCCGGCGACGGCATCGACGAACGCAGTTTCAACGCCGTAATCGCTAACGTCAACGCCACTTTCGTCGCCCCAGTGAAATATGGCGAGGCCGTCGATGTGCTGACTGCCGTCGTAGCCATTTCTGCCCATAGCTTCTATGTGGAGCAGCAAATCGTCAACAGCAAGTCGGCCGAACTCAAATGCCGATGCATCACCGCAATGGTTAGCTTCGACAGCCAAAACGCGAACACCATCCCCCTCGACCCGCGTTGGGTTGAACGAATTGTCAACTACGAACATAACAACGTCAAAATACTCCCCACGTCCGAAATCATTTAACACCGATATGGATATCAAACTCACCATGCGTCAGATTCTCGACGCCGAAAGCGAAGCCATCAAGAGCATTCCCATCAGCGACCAATACGAACTGGCCGTCAACATGATTGTTGATGCTACTTCCAACCGACACGGCAAGCTCGTCACATCTGGAATGGGCAAAGCAGGTCAAATAGCCATGAACATCGCCACCACTTTCGCATCAACCGGCACTCCGGCCGTCTATCTCCACCCGTCGGAAGCACAACACGGCGACCTCGGTGTAATCCAGCCCGACGACATTCTCCTGCTCGTGTCGAACTCCGGCAGAACCCGCGAAATCGTCGAACTTATCGACCTCGCTCACAACCTATATCCTCAGCTCCCGCTTATTGTAATCACCGGCAAGCCCGAAAGCCGCCTCGCTAAAGCTGCCGACGCCTGCCTCGTCACCGCCGACGCTCCCGAAGTGTGCCCCCTCGGACTGACACCCACTACTTCCACGACAATGATGACCGTAATCGGCGACATTCTCGTCGTGTGCGTGATGAAAGCCATCGGCTTCACCCGAAACGACTACGCCATGCGCCATCACGGTGGTTATCTCGGCAATCTCTCCCGCAAAAAAGAATAACGACGTGTACCATTAATCCCGCTGACCTCAAAACCACAACCAACGATGTCAATCGACTCCCGGAATAATTCGTTCGACCAAAAAAAACGTCTGATTGGCGCCATTCTCGGTCCTTTAGCCGCCTTTGTTGTGTGGTTCCTGCCCATTGACACAATCTCCGTCCAAGCCCACAGGCTACTGGCTATTTTTTCGCTCGTGGCTATTTGGTGGATTGCTGAGCCGGTGCCAATCCCCGTCACTTCGCTGATCGGACCCACTTTGTGCGTGGTGGCCGGTGTGGCCCCGATGAACGAGGCTTTCGCCAATTTCGCCAACCCGATGATTTTCCTTTTCCTCGGCGGATTCCTGCTGGCGAAAAGCATGATGGTGAATGGCCTCGACAAACGGATAGCTTACGGAATAATGTCGATGAAGTGGGTGGGCGACTCGCCCCGACGCATCTTCCTCGCCATCGGCATAGCCTGCGCCATCTGCTCTGGATGGATTAGCAACACCGCCGCTGCCGCGATGATGTTCCCCATCGCCCTCGGCCTGCTTAAAGCCATCCGCGACATGATGGCCGCCAATGGTAAAATTATCGACCTGAGCAACTACAAATATTCTACCGGCCTGATGCTTATGACCGCCTATGCCTGCTCCATCGGCGGCGTATTCACCCCCATCGGCACCCCGCCGAACATCATGATGCTCGGCTTTCTCGACCAACTCGCACCCGACGCGCCCACTGTGTCTTTCTTCGACTGGATGATTTGGGGGTTCGTGGCTATGGTGTGCTATTTCGCGGTCACTTATTTTGTGCTCTGGCGAATGTTCCCCGCCGATGTCAAACACATCGCGGGCGCAAGAGAGTATATCCGCTCCCATCTTGAAAGCTTGGGAAAATGGACACGCGCGCAGAAAAACACCGTCATCGCCTTTAGCGTGGCTGTGACGCTCTGGGTTGCGCCAAGTGTGCTCAGTCTCATCCACGGCCCACACTCCGATATTATGAAATTCTATGATAGCCGTTTCCCCGAAGGAATCGCCGCTATGCTCGGCGCGCTTCTGCTGTTCCTACTCCCCGTCAACGCCAAAAAATCGAAAATGACTCTCTCGTGGAAAGAGGGCGTTGAAGGCATTGAATGGGGCACTCTTCTCCTCTTCGGCGGTGGACTCGCCCTTGGCGGAATGATGTACTCCACCGGACTCTCCGACTGGATTGGCGACGGCATCAAGGCGATTATGGGAAACAATCCGTCGGAACTGCTGTTCCTTACCGTTTTATGCACATCGGCACTGCTACTATCCGAATTCACATCCCACACCGCAGCCATCAACCTTATCGGCACCATCGCCATCGGAACGGCCATGTCGCTGGGATTCAGCCCTGTGCCTGCCGCCGTAGGCATCGCTCTCGCATCTTCGCTTGGTTTTATGATGCCGGTTTCGACACCGCCAAACGCAATTGTCTATGCGTCGGGTTACGTCCCCATCACAAAAATGCTCAAGTCGGGTGTGGTGGTTGACGCCATCGGAGTGTTCTGCATCACTATCCCCATCGTCATGCTGCTCGTCAAAGCCGTGATGGGCTTGTGAGTCTTGTCGCAAGACTTTGGCTGATTTCTCCATATATCCCGACCTCGTCTGACGGCGCGACGCCGCCAGGCGGAGGCGTAACGTGACGACACGACGCTGCCACCCGACGTCCGTCCGACATAGTCACCTCATTTTTACCATACAGAATTTTGCTATAAGCAAAAAATATTGTAATTTTGTCAATAAAAATTGACAAACAACCAATGAAAGACTTTTCAACTCACCAATCAGCCGCCGAACGCATCCGCTATCTCATCCGCTTCTCAAGGATGACTCAGTCGCAGTTTGCAGAGCGCATCGGCGTCGATCCCTCCAACTTGTCGAAACACCTCTCGGGCCGCCTGCCCATCAGCGAAGGTCTGCTCAACCGCATCGTTGTCGAGATGGGCGTTTCGAAGCAATGGCTCCGCGACGGCACCGACGTGCCTTTCGCCAAACCCGCCATCGCCAACGAAATAGTGGCGGCCAACCCCATTGTTGCCGACAGTCCCGCCATGTCGGGTGTGCCAGTATATGACATAGACGTCACCGCCGGCGCCGCCGAACTGAGCCGTATGTTCACCGTTGACCGCATCGTTGGTGTGGTGGATCTGCCACAGTTAAGCCGCGACAGCCGGATTGTCCGCGTCAGCGGCGACTCGATGGAGCCCACAATCCGTAACGGTGGCTACATAGCCATACGCAGGCTCACGCAACGGCAAACAATCTTCTGGGGGCAAATCTATGTAGTGGTGCTTGAGGACTTCCGAATGGTGAAGTTCCTACGGCGACATGCCGACAAAAATATGGTGGTGCTCCACAGCGCGAACCCCGACTACGACGACATGGACATCGCACGCTCCGACATTCTTGACCTCTATGTCGTCGAAAACATCCTCAACTTCGACATCCGTTGCTAAATACGCGACTATACAACTCCGCAATGGCTCTTTCGACGATGCACCATCAGACATACGATCATAAGAACAAAACACTGTGGGATTCTTCCACATTCTACGTTGCGCTTTTGACGATACAATATCAGACATATGAACATAAGAACAGGAACTCAGTGGAATTTTTAAATTAAGTAAATACAATCAAATATTGCAACATAATAACATTAACTAACATATAACAACAATGAAGAAAGTAATTCTACTGACAATGGCGCTCTCAACGATGACAATGAGCGCCCAAGCCGAAGAGGGAAGACTACTGCGCTTCCCATCGACCAACGGCAGCGAAGTGGTGTTCGCCTATGCCGGCGACATCTACAAAGTGTCGGTGCGAGGCGGCGAAGCCCAACGGCTCACCTCCCACGACGGCTATGAAATGTTTCCCCGTTTCTCGCCCGACGGACGGCAGATAGCCTTCACCGCCCAGTACGACGGCAACACCGAAGTCTATCTTATGCCTTCCTCCGGCGGACAACCGAAACGCCTCACCTACACGGCCACCAACTCCCGCGACGACATAGCCGACCGCATGGGCCCGAACAACGTGGTGATGACATGGCGGCCCGACGGAAAATCGATTATCTACCGCAACCGCATCAGCGACGGTTTCGACGGACGCCTCTGGTCGATTAGCGTCGATGGTGGCATGAGCGAAGAGCTTCCACTGCCTGAAGGCGGATTCTGTTCATTCTCAAGCGACGGACGGCAAATGGCCTACAACCGCGTGTTCCGCGAATTTCGCACGTGGAAACACTACCGAGGCGGAATGGCCGACGACGTATGGATCTACGATTTCGACAAGAAAACCATCCGCAACATCTCCGACAACGTGGCTCAGGACATCTTCCCGATGTGGATCGGCAACGAAATCTACTACGTCAGCGACCGCACTTTCCGCGCCAACCTGTTCGTTTACAACACATCCACCGGCACGACTGAACAAGTGACCAACTTCGACGACTTCGACGTGAGATTCCCTTCGACCGACGGGCGGACCATCGTGTTCGAAAAAGGCGGCTACATATATAAATTCGACCCGCAGACACGCAAAAGCGAAAAAATCACAATATATCTCAACTCCGACAACCGCGCCGCACGCACCGAGAGAAAGAGCCTCTCCGGTCGGCTCTCGGCAGCATCGCTCGCCCCCGACGGAAGCCGAATCGCCGTCACTGCTCGCGGCGAAGTGTTTAACGTGCCTGTGGAAAAGGGCGTCACTTTCAATCTCACCCGCTCTTCCGACTCCAACGACCGCCTCGCGCAGTGGAGTCCCGACGGTAAATACATCGCCTACATCGGCGACGCCTCGGGCGAATCTGAAATTTATCTGCAAGCCCTCGACGGCTCCGACCCCGTGCAACTTACAAAAGGAAACGACACCTACATACGCACTTTCCAATGGAGCTACGACTCCAAAAACATCTACTACGCCGACCGCAAAAACCGTCTCGTCGCCGTCGATGTGGCATCAAAGTCGAAGAAAACACTTGTCGAGAACCCCACAAACGAACTTTCCGACTTCTCGCTGAGCCACAACAACCGATGGATCGCATATTCGAAAACCGCCGACAACAACTACGGCATCATCTACATCTACGACATCGCTTCGGGAAAAGAGAATGCCGTCACCGACCGCTGGTACGACTCCGGACGACCCTCTTTCTCGCTCGATGACAAATACCTCCTCTTCGCTTCCTCTCGCGACTTCAACCCCACCTACGGCTCGCTCGAATGGAACCACGTCTATAATAATATGGAAGGTATTTACATCGCCCTCCTTTCTAACGACACCCCATCGCCGTTCTTGCCGAAAAATGCCGAAGTGAAAGCCCCTGCCGACAAGCCCGACAAGCCCGACGGCGACAGCAAGCAGAGCAAGGGAAAAAGCGCCGAAGCTAAAGGAGAAAAAGTCGAAAAGGCTCCCGCCAACATCGACTTCGATGGCATCGGCGAACGCACCATCAAACTTCCCATAGCTCCCGGACGTTATTTCGGCTTCTATTCCGATGGAAAAACTGTCTTCTTCAACTCCCGCAAGGGCTTGACTTCTTACGACCTCGAGTCGCAAAAAGAGGAAGTGGTGGCCGACGGCGCACGCCTCTACGACATCACCCCCGACGGCAAAAAATTCGCCCTGTTCAGCCACGGAAAAGTCTATGTGGTCAACGCCCCCAAAGGCAAAGCTCACCTCACCGACGCCGTCAACCTCGACGACATGGTGACTACCGTCGATTACGACAAAGAATGGGCGCAAATCTACGATGAGGCATGGCGCGCTTACCGCGACGGCTTTTATCTCGAAAATATGCACGGCGTCGATTGGAACGCAATGAAGAAGAAATACGCCGCATTGCTGCCCTACGTCAAATGCCGACAAGACCTTTCCTACGTGATTGGTGGTCTTATAGGCGAACTCGCCTGCGGACATGCTTATGTGGGCAACGGACGCGATGCCGTGAAGGCTTCCACCACGCCTATGGGTCTGCTCGGAGCCAAACTCTCGCGCGACGAGAAATCGGGATTCTTCCGCATCGACAAAATCCTCCAAGGCGCCAACTATAGCGAACGGCTCCGCTCGCCGCTCACCGACGCAGGAATGAACATCAACGAAGGCGACTTCATCGTGGCCATCAACGGAGTGCCCACATCGTCAACCACCAACATTTATTCGATGCTTGTCGGTAAAGCCGGCGTGCTCACTGAGCTGTCAATCAGTAAGTCGGCTTCCGCTTCGGGCGCTCGGAAAGTGGTGGTCAAACCCATCGACGACGAATATCCACTCTACCACTACAACTGGGTGAAGGACAACATCGCCCGCGTAGAGAAGGCCACTGGCGGAAGAGTCGGCTACATCTATATCCCCGATATGGGTCCCGACGGTCTAAACGAGTTTTCGCGCCTCTACTACGCACAAATCGACAAAGAAGGCCTGATTATCGACGACCGCGCAAACGGCGGCGGCAATGTGTCGCCCATGATCATCGAACGGCTCCTGCGAAAACCCTATCGGTTGACAATGTACCGCAACAGCGACCGTAACGGCACCGAACCCGACGGACTCGTCTGGGGTCCGAAGGTGCTCCTTGTGAACAAATATTCGGCTTCCGACGGTGACCTGTTCCCCTGGAGCTTCAAAGAAACTAAACTCGGCACCGTCATCGGCACCCGCTCATGGGGCGGAATTATCGGAATCTCCGGCTCGCTCCCCTACGTCGATGGCACCGACATCCGTGTGCCTTTCTTCACCAACTACGACACCAACGGAAACTGGATCGTCGAAAACCATGGCGTCGATCCCGACATCCTCATCGACAACGACCCTGCGCGCGAATTTGCAGGCGAAGACCAGCAACTCGACAAAGCCATCGAAGTGATTCTTGAGCAACTCAAATCACGCAAGCCTCTGCCCAAAACCCCCGCGCCGCGCACTCTCCGCGACCTCGGCGTCGAGCAGTAACCATGCCCTTTTACGCAATAACGGCATTCGTCTGTCCGACGAATGCCGTTATTCTTTACGTCATAGACCGCTAACGGACCGTCCTGACTATTTCGTCGTAGGAAAGACGGTGGGATACCGGCGCACGATATTCGCTTTTCAAATTTCCTATGCCGAGAACGCACACCCACTGATCGTCGCCTGGAATGCCTAGTTTTTTCGAAACACGGTCGTACTTCTCACAAGGGAGCACCTGCCGCTGGATGAAACAACATCCGATTCCGTATGTCTGAAGCGTGATTGTAAGATAGGCCGCGAAAACCGACGCCGAAACGATGTGCTGGAAATGCTCCGACAGACGATAGTCCGACACACGGCCCGTGATAATCAACAGCTTGTCAATCTGATCGGCAAAGCCACCAACCCCGTCGAGAATTCCGTCAAGCAAATGCATATCGGCGCGATCGACTACCGTGACTCGATAACATTGGCGGTTGCAAGCGCTCGGGCATCGCATTGCCAATTCTATCGCCGACCGCAAATCGCCGTCGGAAACGGAGGTCTTCTCAAACTCCCTCACCGAATGGCGTTCACGTATGACACGCTCTATCGCCGCACGCTCAGCTTCAGTATAGTGAGGGCGAACAACTTTCAACGCACCGCCAAGTTTTTCGGCTGACGCTGTCAAACGCTCCTCTATCCTGCGATAAATATCTTTTATTTCATCGAACTGTCCGCTCGCAAACTGGCGCTCATTGTGGAATTTGATATAGTCAGAAAGAGCGGAAGCGAACATCCCCACCTGCTCAACATCAATCGAACCGCCGTTGAGTTCTCCGAACCGTTCGACAATGCCCGCAGCCTCTTTGATTTTTGCATATCCAAAGCCCAAGCGCACCGACTCCAAAGAAAGGCCCTTCTCTATCGAATGGGTGTTGCGGACTATCTCGCCAAGCAGACGGTTTGGCTCATACTTCGTGGCGGTCATCAGGTCATATACCTTCGCGGCGGTCAACGCCGACTTTACCATATATTTGATTTTCTGTATCATCGCTTCTGGAGATTTCTATGGGATTTCTATTAATTGCCTTTCAGGAAATTCGGAGAGGATATTTGACAGATGGTTGGCGGAAACGAGGGAGCTTATGAAATATCGCCATTCAACGCTTTCTCCAACAACAGCCGCGACTCGTCGCGGAAGCGCGACAGCCTGCCCGACTTGACCACATCATTCTCTTGTTGAAGTATCTTGTGGATTGCCGACGATTCGGAAAACAGCCGCCTGCTCTCGCCAAATGCCGAAAGCAGCTCCGTAACTTTCATTTTCCCCTCATCGCGGACAGCGAACGGCTTTTCATAAACCATCGAAAGCGCCGTCCCGTGGAATGTGTTGGTAATCACACACGATGCCGCGGCAAAGTAGGACACCATGTTTTTGGGTGATGACTCCGCCGAATGGTCACACCATTTTCGACGTGCGGGCATCGACACTGTTTTCAACCCATACACCGAAGCATACCGGCGCACCTCGGCAATCAATTCTTCCGTCATCGCACCGAAATAATACAACAGAATGAAACGCCCACCAACACTCACTTTACGGGTCATTTCGGCAAATGCGCTCTTGTCGGCAAGAAGCGTCGGGTCAACCACCACGCGAGCCTCCTTGCCTACCGCAGCCACCAAGCCGCGTGTATGCTCGTCGCGCACCAGCATCGCCGACAGATTTTCCAAACCGCCGTGGTTGCCGACAATCTTCACGAATACGTCGGTAGGCGTGTTGGCAGCCGAAACCGCATAAGTCACGACACGCTTCCCCCAAAACGCCGAGCCAAGATAGACCGACGCATTACGTCGAAAATAGCTGTCGTTGAAATTCCATATCGTGTCGCTGCCCAACACTACGCAGTCGGCATTCTCATAAAATTCCGTCGACTTATCGACAATCCGCATTGCTTTAATGGCCTTTTCATAAATCATCCATTGGCGCAACTGCCCATAAGCCCTCCGACACTTACCACGCGACAGACTACGGAGAAAATTCTTCGCCACCTGACGCTTGTCGTGCGACGAGCCACGAATATTCCGGCGCATGAAAACAACCTCATGACCCATCTCCTCCAGCGTGCGCATCAACGCATACGCCTGAAGATAGCTGCCACTGTTGTGGGAATTATACACTGTGACTACCACTATTTTCATCTCCGAAATATTTTCTTATTTATTAACTGACCGACAAACTCCTTTTCGTCGCGCTTAAGTCCTATAAAATAAACCGCCAATATCTCGGCCACAAAACTCAACGCCACGACGGTCAACATGACGGAAATTGTCGATGGAAATTTGATGTGGATTAAAACAGGAAGCGCGGCCGAAGCGGCTCCGACGAGCAGACAGCCGCCGAAAACTTCGATTATATACTTTACGACCGGAAAGGTGGGAATATACTTCTTTACTATCATCAGCCTGACAAACAAGCTGATTGTCGTGATTACCAACGACACGTAGAACACCGACACTGGCTCGTGTCCCAATCTCAAAAACACATACGACACCGGAAGATTCAAAATGTTTAAGATTCCCACTACCGACTGATACAAAGCCACTCGCCCTGTGGAGTGGATTGAGGTCATCAGCGGATGAGCCATCGCATCCACGAGGGATATGATGATTATCAGGCGCGTGAAAACAACCACATGCTCGGGCAACTGCCCAAGCCATAGCTGTATAATCTGCGGCGCCTCAACTATCAGGGGCACGCCCAACAGCAGATTGAGGTAGAACGACAGTTTGCTGCTTCTGAAAACTAGCTTAAACATGTTGGTTAAGTCCTCCTGAGCGTAATACTTGGTGATTTGGGGACGCACGGCGGTGAAAAAATTGGAACTCAACTGCGAGATGGCGCTGTTTACTTGCGTGGCTATTCCCCTCGCGGCGTTCACCACCGGATTGAAAAACACGTTCAACAGGATGTTTATTCCCTGTCCTTTCACTAATGCTGACACCGACCCGAAAAGATTCCACCACGAATACGACAACATCTCCTTGAAAAGCGCCTTGTCACGGTAAAGCTTGAATTTACACTCCGCATAGTGTCGCTTGCAATAAGCCCCGTAGATTATTCTCACCACTACCGACGAACCCAACATCAACAAGCCGTAAACAACAAGATTGTCGCCCAACGACAAATACAAAGCATACGCAATCAGCAACTTGAGAGCCACCTCCAATATGCTGACATAGGAATAAAACGACATCTTCTCGTGGGCGATGATCACCGAATTATACGGCTGAGCCATCATCTCGACGATTATCGACACCACAGTGAACTGATACACCCAGTTGGCGGCCGCCATCCGCTCTGCCGGAATGGTAAGCTTGGCATTGACAAACCACAAACCCACCGTCTCGGCTATAAAAAGAAACACTCCGCAAATGACCGCATAAATCATTACGCTGACGCAGAATGTTTTCCTCAACTTTTCGTCATCGCCTCGCCCTAACTCGAAATTTATATAGCGGGTAGTGGCTGACGCCATCGCGCCCTTCAACAGCCCGACCATCGACACGACTCCTCCCACAACATTGTAGATGCCATAATCGACCACGCCAAGAGCATTGAGCACAATGCGGCTCGTAAACAACGACACAACCATTATCACCAGCATCCTGGCATACAAATAAATTGTGTTCTTGGCTATTCGCCTATTATTCTCGGCTATATTCGACATTTTATGACGATTCATTCGGGCGGCCGCCGAGCAATGCTTCGTCGCTCAGCGGTTATATACCGCAAAATTAACCAAAAACTTTCATATTTTGTGAACTACGTCCAAATTATTTCAGCGAATTGCTACATGGAACTTATCCAGTATTAAAAAATGTTAAAATATTGACCGGCCGAAAGTTATTATATAACTTTGTGAAATAAGATTGTCAACCACTTAAATACTCAATTTCTTAAAGCATTTAGGCCGACAGAATCCATATAAAAATCTCCCTGAAAAATCGACATCCCAGCCATGACGAAGCGCCTTTCTGAATCTCGATAAAGCAAACTTATAGAAATCCCCTAAAAAACGGCAAACTTCACAAAAACCAAAAATATGCGAATTTGTAAAGACATAATGATGAAAGTGTTTGTCGCATTGTTTATTGCGACAGGCTCATTCTCGGCTTCGGCCCAAGGATGGATGGATGTGCCCGAAGATCCGAAGCAGGAGTCGGAGTCGGCATCGGCCGAAGGCGAAGACGAGGAAACGCCCGAAGGCTTCATTTGGGTAAATCCAGTTGAGTTCTTCAAACTGCAAAAGGCGAAAGGCAAAGAAAACGACAACTTCAACAATGTGCTGAAGAAGCAGAAAAAGAAAATATTCGGCATTAAGGCACACCCGATAGCCGGGGCTGTGGAACCCGACTCACAAATTGACGACAAATACACCTATGGCATTATTAGCGGATTTATCGGCGTGGCAGTCAGCGGAGGAACGCTGACAATTGATGCCGGCAGCGAGGCAAGCGGGGAATATAACATCAAATACACGTATAGACAGCCGATTATCGACCCTGACAACGGAAAAAAAGTAGCGATGTGGGACTACGACTGCTCAATGAATTTATCTTTTAGCGGAATAAGAATGACGTCAACCGACAGCGGCATCAGCTTTTCCTATACCGCGAATATTTCCGGCACTATCAAGGGACATGGATATGGCGATAGGGTCAGATACAATCCGGATTTTCCTTCCTCGTCTGCAACCGTCTCAGGCAATTCCTCTCTTGCCCACTTCATCTACCGTGGCGGGGAGAGCTCTCTTTTTCTTATATTAAGCATGCCTAACGTAAGCAAAGGTGCAGGGGCGGTCACCGGACCCGGGCCGCGAGTTTATTTCGTTGTTGACAAAGTGCTCGTGACCGAAGAGGCCCCGCCACCAATGACTGCCGAAGATAAGGAAATTCTTATCGACTACAATAACGACCTTATGGACTGGCTCACCGGCTACAACGACCGTCTCGGACTCGGCGAGCACACTCCCGAGAGAGAATCGTTGGTAATCCAATCCATCGCCGCCATTCTCTCGTTGCTTCTCGGAGCGGGCGGCGTTGGCATCGTCGGCGGTTCGGCTGGCGCGGTCACCAGCGGTTTCACACAAATGATTGTCAATGGCGGACAACCCACTACCCCTACCGACATTCCCCCTGTCGAACGTGGTCCGATGCGACGGCCTGAGGATGAGGACGGCACCGGCGTTGACTTCACAGGCTGGACTCCTCCTAAGCCGCGCGACCCATACAATCTGTTCCACCCGACGGATTACCCCGACCTCTGCCAAAAATATATCAAAGAGGATGCGGAAGGCACAGTGACACTCACCGACCCCGCAACTGGCAAAAAAACGGAATTTTATCCCACTGAAGATGGCCAATGGGTGCGCTATTATGGTGACGACAACCCATTGACAAGCGCCGACCTCGAAGAGCGCGTGCGCTTCTCTGCCGAGAATTCCGACTACGTGCGTCAAAACGCTGAAACAGCCGAACGCAACCGTCGTGAGCAGCGCGAGGCTTGGGACGCGCAAAACAAGCGCGACCTCGAACGCGG
>CADBML010000080.1 GCA_902795825.1 uncultured Bacteroidales bacterium | reverse complement strand
TTGCGAAATTTCACGTTTTTTTTGTGTAGTTCAAAAAAAGTGTGTAATTTTGCATCGCTTTAGGCCTTAGGGCTTGGGCATAAGGATTGTCTTATGGTGTAATGGTAGCACTGCAGTTTTTGGTTCTGCCTGTCTAGGTTCGAATCCTGGTAAGACAACTCAAAGAAACGCGCTCCCGATGGGAACGCGTTTTTTTGCTATTTTCTCCTGCGGCAGACAGGAAACCGACGGGCGGTCAAAGTAGTCCGGGACGGAGAGTGCCGTCGGCGTTGACAAACCACGAGCGGCTGAAAACATAACCGCCGAAATCGTATTGTTTCAACAACGACTTAATTTCGTTGCCTGTTTTGATGACAGAATCCTTAGAATCCTCGTTAGGCCCGCTGAGAGCCACTTCATTGCCGTCCTTATCATAGCCGCGAATCACGGCGCGGACAACATAACCGAGAGTGTAGTTGGCTTCGCCGTCGAAAGTGGGATTCTCCACCAATGAGACCTTTGCTTTCATGCCGAAACGCGCAGGCATAACGTTGCTCTTCGCAGTCGGTAAGTTCAATTCCGTCTGAGTGCCCACCATATCGGCATGGGCGAAGTCGGCCGAATTATTGTCGGTCATATAGTCGATGTGGACTTCCAAAAAGCGGAGCACATCGGGGGTTACACTAATGTAGTAGTCAGCCGTAGCCGACGCCACTTTTGCATCGCCCGGATTGTCGGGCTCGTCGCTTCCGCAGCCGGAAAGAAAGGCCGCGGCTACCGCAACACCTAATAAAATGGTTTTCTTCATATCGCGCTTACATTGGTTCAATCACAACTATAATTTTCCCGTTTTTGTCGATGTCGTTCGACGTGGCGAAATACTGTCCGATTTCGACTTCATTCTTCAGGAAGTCGGCAATTTTGTCGGGCGTCAAATTGTAGGTGAACGAATTGGCTCTGGCGCTCGGGCAGTCTTGAATCACATTTCCGTCATCATCATAGCTGACGGCCGAAACATTATAGCTCAGTTTGAGTTGATATTTTTCGGCATCGAAAATCGGCTCTTTGACAGAGTTGACCGATAGGCTGAAGCCAAATTCGCTGGGAAACGAAGTAAAAGTGGCTTTTTCATAGAAAGAAGTGCCGACCACGGGCGTTTTTCTCGTCGTGCCGTTGCCATCGACATAAGAAATGGTCATGTCGAGCAGGTTGACGAGGTCAGAGGAAAGGTCGAGGGAATAATTCACTTCGACGCGTGCCACTTTGGCCGATGTCGGCTCATCATTGCCGCAGGAGGCGACTATAAGGCAGAACAGAGCCGAAAGCATAAATGTCGGAATAATTGTTTTCTTCATATCGTGTGAAAATGTAGGTTACAAACTGCGGAGTTATCCAAGTCAGGAATTCTCTGTTGTCGCAAAATTAAAGAAAAATTGTCATATCACAAAATGATTTAGTAACTTTGCCTATCAAACAGAAGAATAGAAGACAGAAATGACTTGCCGACATAATATCATCGCCGCTATCGCCGCCGCAACGCTCGCTATCGTAGCAACATCGTGTAGCGGCAAACCCGAAGTGCTTGAATCCGTGCCAGCGACAGCCACCACCGTGGTTCGTGTTGACCTTGAGCGATTTCTCACCGAAGCGGGCTGCACCGTCAACGACGAAGGAATCACTCTTTCCGACGACTTGCGCCAAGCTCTCGACACGGCCACGTCGGCCCGCGCCGCTGCTGCCGACATTTTCACTCGAATCAAAGGACTAAGCCTCCAGACCGCCGTCTATTTCGAGATGCCCGACGTGGAAGGCGGTGTGCTGGTGTTGCCTGTCGATGACGACGAGGCCGTGGAGTCGCTTTCAAAGCCCGAAATGAAACTCATTAAGGACAAAGACCATGGTTTCGTCACTTTCACCGATGCCGAACGAAAAACCTCCGTTGCTATCAATGACAACCTCTGCTGGATGGCTGCCCTTGACCCCGATGCCACTATGGCTCTCGCCAAGAAAGCCCGCCGCGCGGCAAAGAAAGAGTCAATAGCCGACATTAAATGGAAAGCCGACGCTCTCGCCGACGACGTACCCCTACGCGCTATTATTAGCATAGGAGAAACGCACACCGACATTTTTGGCGACAACGCCTACCAGTCGGCCTACGCCTGCGTCGCTTCGGGCAACGGCGACTCCCTGCTCAACATCAAAGCCCATATCGCCGACGCCGACGGAAACCGACTGCCTCCCTTCCCCACGCCCGGCGCTATCGACCCCGACTTCATCCGATTCCTTTCGGAATGTCACAATGTAGTGGCAGCAATAGCCATAGCCGAAGATTTCAATTGGGATGCATTCCTCGACTCCGAAGGCAAGTCGCTCCCATCGGCGAATAAAATTTTCATGTCGTCGATGGAGCCGCACCTGCGAAATATCGACGGCACTATCGCCGTCGGGCTTCGCATTGACTTCGACAACCTTTCGACCGACAGCCTCGACTTCTGCGTGGTCGTGAAAATGAAAGCCGGTGGTGCTGACGGCGTTATCGACAAGATTCGCGAGATGGCGGCCGAGAGCCGTCAGCAACTCGCCATGCGCGACGGTTTTATCCGTCTGCCTCTCGAAAACCGCACGCTGCGAATCGGCAAAATCGACAATTACCTCATTGTCGCCAACCATCAGCCCGAGACGGCGGCGGGATGCGCAGTCGCACCCGACCTGTTCAGCGGAAAATGCGCCGCTATGGTGGCGAAGGGATTGTCGGCCGACAAATCGCTCGACTTCACCTTGACTTCGACCGCAGACGACTCCCTGCTCCGAATCACCGCCGACGGCTCAGCGAAGGGCGCTCTGCCGAAACTAATCAAATTCTTACTCGCAAAATCGAACGGCGACAGCGGTCTCCGGCAGCTTTTCGGCTCCGATGACGAAGATTTCGCCGACGATTACCCTAAAAATCTTATCGAACTTTGACCTTTTATTAGTATTTTTGCAACGACTAAGCGTTATGGACAAAATTATACTCGACAACCTGCTGCCCGACGTGTTCCGCGGAGCCGAAAAAGAGCCTCCCGTGAGTCTGTCGGAATTGTGGCTGCGGCATATCGTTTTCGAAAAGGGCAACACCTATCTTATAGTAGCCGAATCGGGAACAGGGAAATCCTCTTTGTGCAGTTACATTTACGGCAACCGCAGCGACTATCAGGGACGTATCCTCTTCGACTGCGACGACATACGAGGGTTCGACATTGCCCGTTGGTGCCAGATCAGGCGCTCCTCGCTGGCGTTGTTGCCACAGGAGATGCGTCTTTTCCCCGAACTGACGGCAATGGAAAACATCATGCTCAAGAACAATCTCTCCGGCCATAAAACCCGCGAAGAAATCGCGGAAATGATGCGCCGCCTCGAAATCGCCGACAAAATCGATTCGCCGGTGGCAATCCTCTCCATAGGTCAGCAGCAGCGGGTGGCAATCATCCGCGCCCTCTGCCAGCCTTTCGACTTCCTCATTCTCGACGAGCCGGTCAGCCACCTCGACTCCCGCAATAACGCCACCGTCGCCGCCCTTGCCGTCGAAGAAGCCAAAGCCCAGGGAGCAGCCATCATCGCCACTTCCGTCGGCAACCACCTCTCAATCAACCCCGACTTCACAATCAACCTGTAACCCATGACTTTCCCGAAACATTGCCCCCCGCATGGCGCTTTCACAGCCAAGCCTTCGAATTGGGCACGCGCCGTGTGGAAACGCCTCAAATCGGCACAGAATTGAACAATTTATGGCACTACCTATCAATATAACAGACTTGCTGAATAAATAGAAATAATATATGCGGGAAGATAAACAATACATACAAGGGCTTGAGGAATACACTCGTCAGGGTGAGCCTCAAAAGCAAGAGCGAGGTCGCGCCTGGCAGACTGCCATCGGCTTGCAGGCGGTTGACGGGTTGAAGACTTCGCCTTACCTGCTTGACACCGCTCGCAGGCATATTGAGGGCGACATCTCGATAGATGAGGCGAAACAACTCATCGACAGCTACTATAAGTCGCAAACTGGTCGCATGGCGACAGAAGGGGAACGGACCGAGGAAGCCGACAAGGTCTCTGCCCGCATCACCGAACTGCTTCAGGAGCAGACATTCAATTTCTCACCCGCGCAATACGCGGCGATTCATCGTCGTCTGTTTGAGGGCATCTTCAAGTTTGCCGGTAGCATCCGCGACTATAACATCACCAAGCGTGAATGGGTGTTGCGGGGCGAAACCGTGTATTACGCCAGTGCCGACACCATCAGCGAAACGCTGGAATACGACATTCGCCAAGAGCGTGAGTTCAGTTACGACGGCATGAGTATGGATGATGCCATCAGGCATCTCACCCGCTTCTGCGCAAATCTGTGGCAAATCCACGCTTTTGGCGAGGGGAACACTCGCACTACGGCAGTCTTTATGATTAAGTATCTCAAAACGCTTGGGTTCAAGGCCACCAACGACCTCTTTGCCGCTCATTCGTGGTACTTTCGCAACGCATTGGTTCGTGCCAACTACAGCAATCTGCAAGAAGGAGTGACCGAGACCACTGTCTATCTGGAACGATTCTTCCGGAATATGCTGTTGGGCGAGACCACTCCACTCCGCAACCGCGAAATGCATCTTGATTGGAAGTCGTCGGCCGATGAACAAAGTGCAAAACCGGCGCTCACAAGTGCAAATTTTGCCCTTGGCTTGCCCGAGAAGTGCAAAAACTGCACGATTGAAGAAATCGCCGTGCTGCGCGTAATACAGCAGAATCCCTCTGCCACACAGAAGTTTGTCGCAGGAGAGATAGGCAAGTCAGAGCGAACCGTGAAATCAATTACCGCTCGCCTCACCGAGCGGGGAATCATCCGCCGCACCAAAGGCAAAGGCAGCCCCTGGGAAATCAAAAACGACATTTAATTGCAGAATCGGTTTATCACAGCAACTATATCGAAAAAAATATGATACAAAGCGTCAACAAAAACCACATATATGAAATACTGTCAACCTCACAGTATCGCAAAAGCATAGTAAAGCAAACTAAAATCACAACAATATGACACAGATTTCCGAACGACTACTGAGAATGGCGCAGTCAGCCACCCTCGCAATGTCGCAAAAAACCACCGAACTCCGCGCCGCCGGAGTCGATGTCATCAACCTCTCCGTAGGCGAACCCGACTTCCCCACCCCACTCCACATCAAGGAAGCCGCAAAACGCGCCATCGACGATAATTTCTCGTTCTACACGCCTGTCCCCGGCTATCTGTCGCTGCGCAAAGCCATCTGTCAAAAACTTCGCACTGAAAACGGTCTCGACTACGCCCCCGAGCAGATAGTCGTATCGACCGGAGCAAAACAAGCCCTTTGCAATGCCATTCTCGCCACGATAAACCCGGGCGACGAAGTGATTATTCCCGCTCCGGCGTGGGTGAGCTACGTAGAAATGGTAAAACTCGCCGAAGGGAAAAACATAATCGTCACTTCTTCAATCGAGCAGGATTTCAAACTCACGCCGCGGCAACTCCGCGACGCGCTCACTCCCCACACCCGGATGATTATCCTCTGCTCACCGTCGAACCCCACCGGCAGCGTATATTCCCACGATGAACTGAAAGCGCTCGTCGATGTCCTCGCCGAATGGCCCGACGTCATCGTCCTCGCCGACGAAATCTATGAGCATATCAACTTCTCCGGCTCGTTCACGTCGCTCGGCTCCTTCCCAGAAATCGCCGACCGCACGGTGATTATCAACGGAGTGTCGAAAGCATACGCCATGACCGGATGGCGCATAGGATTCATGGCTGCGCCTCTCGCCATAGCCAAAGCCGCCACCAAACTGCAAGGACAATACACGTCGGGAGCGTCGTCGATTGCACAAAAAGCCGCCGAAGAAGCCTACGTCGGCAGCCAACAATGCGTCGAAGATATGCGTCAGGCATTCCTGCGCCGCCGCGACCTCGTGGTCAGTCTCGCCTCGAAAATCGACGGATTCAAGGTGAATATGCCGCAGGGCGCTTTCTATCTTTTCCCCGAAGTAAGCGCGCTCTTAGGCCGCCGCTTCGGCGACAAAACCATAGCCACATCCGGCGACCTCGCCATGTTCCTCCTCGAAGAAGCCCACGTCGCCACAGTGGATGGCGCGGCCTTCTGTCTCCCAGGTTACATCCGACTCTCCTACGCCACAAGCGACGACAACATACGCAAGGCTATGCGCCGAATCGCCGAAGCCGTCAAAAAACTAGAAAAATAACCACTATTGCGCATTATGCATTGTGCATTTTAAATTCACCCTCCATGTCGCTCGTTTGGAAACTCCTTCGCCGCAACATCAGTGCCGGACAACTCGCAGGCTACGCAATCGCTAACCTTGTGGGCCTTACAATCGTGTTGACCGCCCTGCAATTTTATCGCGACATTTCGTCGGCCCTCGACGACGAGGACACTTTCGTCACAAAAGACTATCTAATTATCACAAAAAAGGTTTCGACCACGGGAGCCTTATTCGGCAAATCGACATCCTTCTCGAAAGGTGAAATAGAAAACATCAAGGCCCAGACTTGGACCCGAAAAGTGGGCGGATTCAACGCCGCCGGATTCAACGTGGCGGCATCGCTTGAGATGGCCGGGCGCAGCATATCGACATGGCTTTTTTTCGAGTCAGTGCCCGACGACTTCTTCGACGTCAAGCCGAAAGGATGGGGATTTGATCCTGCGAATCCGCGCATCCCGATAGTTATATCGAAAGACTACCTCTCGCTCTACAACTTCGGTTTTGCCGCATCGCGCGGCATGCCGCAAATCAGCGAATCGATGGTGGGCATGGTGCCTTTGACGATTTCTCTCAGCGGAAACGGACGCCAGCAATATTTTAAGGCGAAAGTCGTGGGGTTCTCGTCGCGGTTGAACACAATCGCCGTGCCCGAATCGTTCATGCAATGGGCCAACTCCCAGTTTGCCGACCGCCCCATTCCTGACCCCTCACGATTGATCATCGAAGTCAGTTCGCCCGGCGACCCCGCCGTTGAGCAGTATCTCGCCGACCGAGGCTACGAAGCGGCTGGCGACCGCCTCAACAACGGCCGCATGGCATATTTCCTCTCTGTGATGACAAGCATCGTCGTCGCCGTGGGCGTGATTATCAGCCTTTTGGCTTTCTTCATCCTCATTCTAAGCCTCTACCTGCTGTTGCAGAAAAACCGCGACAAACTCCGCGACCTTATGCTTCTCGGCTACACACCCCGTCAAGTCGCCGCGAACTACCGCAACATCGTTGTTGTGGTCAATGTGGCCGTTTTGGTGCTTGCCGCGGGGCTGATGTTTCTCGGTCGCTCATATTGGAGCGGAGCCTTCGAAGAAATGGATATGGACCTCGCTTCGGTGTGGCCGACGGTTCTCATCGGAGCTGCCATTATGGCGGCTATCACCTTCGGCAGCATATATGCGATATCCCGCAAAATCACCCGATTATTCTGACTTTAAAGTAAACGCTCAAATTTCAACTCTCTATGAAAAAAATCTTTTTAGCACTTTTTGTCATATCCGCATCCATTGCCGCCAATGCCCAGTTGCTTTGGAAAATCGACGGCAACGGGGCGAAACAACCTTCCTACATTTTCGGCACCCACCATCTCGCGCCCGCCGCGCTAATCGACAGCGTGACAGGGCTGAAAGATGCCATAAAAGCATCGAAAATCTACTATGGCGAAGTGGATATGAACGCCTTCGACCTTCAGAAGCTGCAGGCATTGACCATGCAGAAAATCTACCTGCCCGAAGATTCCACATGGAGCGTCATATTCACCCCGCAAGAGCTCGCCTTAATCGACTCGATTTTTCCTGCCCAACCGCCGATGCCACCCACCACGAAACGGCTCGAGAGGGTTTCGCCCGCGTTTTTCGACGCGCAATATGCAATGCAGAAAGCGATGCAGTGCCTGCCCGATTTCGACATCAACAAGCAACTCGACAAAACCGTTTTCAGCATCGCAAACGAGCAAGGATTGGAATCGCGTGGTTTCGAAACCAACGAGTTTCAACTCGAAGTGGCCTACGGCGCGCCTCTCCGACAACAGGCTGAGGCTCTTCTCGCCGACCTGCGCAATCCCGACGCCGATAACGAAATTAAAGAAATGTGCGACATCTATATGCGCCAAGACTATCCCGCTCTCGAAATCTTCACCGAGAAAGTCCGCAAAGGCGAGGTGGAGCAGCGTGCGGCCGAACGTTTGATTTACAGCCGCAACGAGAATTGGGCCAACCAGCTGAAAGACATTCTTCCACAAGGCGGCATCTTCATCGCCGTCGGTGCCGGACACCTTCCTGGCCAACGCGGCCTGCTCAATCTCCTGCGCCAACAAGGCTATAGTGTCAACCCCGTCAAATGAGCCACCCCGACACTATTTACATAACCGACCTCGACGGCACTCTTCTTAACTCGGAAGGACGCGTCGGCGCAACTACCGCCAAAATTATTTCCGACTTGTGCCGGCAAGGGGCGAAAATCACCATAGCTACCGCACGGACCATCGCCACCGTCAGTCCATTGCTCGCCGACATAGATTTCGGTGACAATCCCCCGAAGTGGATACTCGTCACCGGAGCGATGACTTACGACCCGAAAACCGGGCGCGCCGACTTCACCCCCCTCACTACCGACAGATGTCTGAGGCTCGACGAAGCCTTCGCCCGCTATGGGCTTAATCCATTCGTCTATACCGCAAAAAACGGCGAACGAATCCATGTCGATGTCTATCACATTCCGGCCATGACCGATATAGAGCGCAAATTCTACGAGGAGCGCAGCGAATTGATTCTCAAAACCTTCCATTTCGACAACAGTCCCGAAAAATTTTGGCTCGGCAGCCCCGTTGCCGATGAGTTTGCCGCCCCGTTGCTCTATCTCGGAATGGGTTCGCCCGATGACGTTTTCCCCCTTGCCGACCACCTGAGGCAAGCCGGAGTTTTTTACGTGTCGGCATATGTTGACACCTACGACAGCGCGGTGGCCTACATCGAAGTGTTCACGAAGGGGGTGTCGAAAGCCAACGCCATCATCCGCGAATTTGCCGATTATCGGAAGGTGGTTTTCGGTGACAACCTCAACGACGTGGAGATGCTTCGTGCGGCCGATGTGGCTGTGGCCGTGAAAAACGCCGTGGATGAAGTGAAGTCCGTCGCCGACATAGTCATCGGCACGAACGACTCCGACGCCGTCGCCCGCTTTATCAAAAGAATGAGGCGTGGGGAATGAGGAATGTGGAATGAGGAACCCACGAAGTGGCTCGGGGAGATGACGAAGCGGGTGTTGCCTGAAAGGCAGCCCGCGGTGGCGAAGCCATCGGCAC
>CADBML010000079.1 GCA_902795825.1 uncultured Bacteroidales bacterium | reverse complement strand
TCGGTGCGGGGCCGGCTGGGCTTACCGCGGCAAGCGAATTGCTCGACAAGACCGACATCCATCCACTTGTGCTCGAACAGAGTGACGAAATTGGAGGCATTTCGAAAACCGTACGCTACAAAGGCAACCGCATGGACATCGGCGGACACCGGTTTTTCTCAAAAAGCCGGCGTGTGACCGACTTCTGGGACAAAACAATGCCTCAACAGGGCAGCCCATCGAAAGACGACCTGCTTATCGGCCGACAACCGCAGATGGCAGCCGGCGGTCCCGACCCAGAGCAAACCGACCGCGTGATGCTTGGCCGCGGGCGTGTGTCGAGGATATTCTACCTGCGAAAGTTCTTTGACTACCCGATTTCACTCAAGTGGCGCACCTTCGCTAACATGGGGCTGCTTCGGACTGTACGCGCCGGCTTCGGCTACATCAAGGCCGCGATGGTGAAAAAACCGGAAACGTCGCTGGAGAACTTCTATATCAACCGCTTCGGCCGTCCGCTCTATTCGATGTTTTTCGAGGACTACACCGAAAAAGTGTGGGGTATTCATCCGTCGCGGCTCGGTGCCGACTGGGGCTCGCAGCGAGTGAAGGGGCTTTCGGTGATGGCCATCCTCCGCGACATGATTCGCAAAAGCCTCGGCACGAAAGAAAAGGGCAAAGTGGAAACGTCGCTCATCGAATCGTTCGTATATCCGAAATATGGTCCAGGCCAGCTGTGGGAAGCTGTGGCCGACGACATCGTGGCGGCCGGCGGCGAAGTCAGAAAAAACAACGATGTCACGGCAATCCACGTCAGCGACGGGCGGGTGGATTATGTGGAATCGACATTGCCCGACGGCTCCGTGGTGCGTGCCGAATGCGACTACCTTATCAGTTCGATGCCCATAAAGGATCTCGTAGCCGCCTTGCGTGGAATAGACGTGCCCGACGATGTGAAGCGTATCGCAAGCGGGCTTCCTTACCGCGACTTCATAACAGTGGGTCTGCTCGTCAACAAACTGGCTATCAAAAACCAGACGAAGATTCCAACTTACAAGGACCGCGTTCCCGACACATGGATTTATATTCAGGAGCGCGATGTCAAAATAGGTCGCCTTCAGGTGTTCAACAACTGGTCGCCTTATCTCATCGCCGACTATGAAAACACCGTGTGGATTGGATTAGAATATTTCTGCACCGAAGGCGATGAAATGTGGACGATGCCGAAAGAGGATTTTATTAAAATGGCAATCGGTGAACTCGAGTCGATCGGTATCATATCGGCCGATGACGTACTCGACGCGACGCAGGTCAAAGTCAAGAAGGCCTATCCGTCGTATTTTGGAACGTATTATGAGCTTGACCGTGTGAAAGAATTTCTCGACGGCATCGGAAACCTCTACTGCGTGGGGCGCAACGGCCAACACCGCTACAACAATATGGACCATTCGATGCTCACCGCCATGGCAGTGGTCGATGCTATTTCCTCCGGCTCAACCGACAAAACTCCAATCTGGGCCGTCAACACCGAAGAGGACTACCACGAAAAGAAATAAGATTTTTAAGTTTCGGTTTTAGAACAATGTGATTCTCAAAATTATTGCAACCCAAAAAAGCTTATCATATGTGAAATTATGTCTGATTAATCTACCCCTCCGCCCTATCGGGCACCTTCCCTGCTAGGGGAGGATTTTTTGTAGGTCGCTTATGAAAAATGCTCCCATATCAACCCCTCCGTCGGCTTCGCCGACACCTCCCCTTAAAAGAGGAGGAATGCTGTCGCTGATTTTTTCAGGCGCTCATGGCAAGAATCTGTGGGGGCGGGGATAATCGCCAGTGTTGGCAAGTACTTGCGGCTTGAGGATGTTGGGGGAATGTGGGTGGTGGAATATATGGAAAGAGGGCGTTGATTTATATTTGAACTTTGCCCAAAACGACAAAAAAATCTTCGTTTTGGGCAAAGTTCAATCTCTGCGTAAGCATTCCAAATGCGTTTGTTTGCTTTTGTAATGCGTTGAATGCAAATTGGTTGAGGTGGCGCCTTTGTCCGAAAGCCGTTATCCGTTTTTAATAAAATGAAAATGGCTTGTGCCGGACGACAAGCGTTGCGAAAATGTCATAGGTCGAGGAGTTCGCGGATGCGCTGAAGGGCTTGGCCAAGGCCGTCGGCGTTCTTGCCGCCGGCTTGAGCGAAACCTGGCTGGCCGCCGCC
>CADBML010000078.1 GCA_902795825.1 uncultured Bacteroidales bacterium | reverse complement strand
TCACACAGCACGAAGGGCAAGTGACTGAAGGGTAGTGCGTTTGTCGCCCTACCCGTCCGTCTGTTGAGTACGTTTGGCCTCGCACCTAATCGTCATCGCCTCGGCTTTCTACCCCTCCGTCGGCTTCGCCGACACCTCCCCTGCTTGGGGAGGATTTTCGCAAGTCGCTCGCAAGACGCTCCCATGGCAGGGGTGCTGGCACGCAGCCTGAAGGGCAAGTGACTGAGGGGTAGCAAATTGGATGAGTTTAATTCACATTACTCTGGCTATTTTACAACTACTTTCGAGGCCTTTACGGTGCCGTCGGAGAGCGTGGCGACACGGATATATACAGTGCCGTCGGCGGCAGGAGAGTCGATGCGTACGCCCTGCAAATTATAGAACGCTTCGTTCACGACCGAGGCACCGGAAGCGATTATTTCCACTCCTGAGCCTTCGCCTTTATAGACGGCTGAAATCACGGGCGACCATGAGGTGTTTGCAGTTCCCTCAGGGCTTGTGTAGCTCACGCGGACACGGAAATAATAACGCTTATCCACCTCGAAAGCCTTGTTCGAAATTTTCATTTCACCGGCTTTGGCCGATTGCCAAACCCCGGGGGCGAATGTCTCGATATAGCGGTTTCGCGAGTTGCAGGCCTCTTTGGTGTCGATTTCAAGGCGAGCCTGGATGGCGCCCTCGACGGGAGTGACGATCACACGGTCTTCGCTGCGGAATTCGCCGTCGTTGGCGGGGAATACGAAGGAGGGCACGTCAGGAATCACCACTTTTGTGGTGAACATCACCGGTTTACAGAAGAATTGTTCGCCATCTTTCTCATATTGCAGGCGGACGTAGTAAGTCGAATAACCGGCAAGAATGCCCGCAGGCACGGCATGGCTACCGCCGGAGGCTGAGGCCGAGTAAACAATCGCCGACTCGGCGAAGCTGTCGTTCGAAGCAATCTGCAGGCCCACTGTGCGGTCGGAGATATTCCATTCAATAGTGGGAGTCAGCTCCACTTCGGTGGCGTTGTTTTCGGGAGCAGTGATTTCGAGCTGGATGGGAGAGAACTCGACAGGGTCGGAAATGCCGTCGGCATGGTTAGTGGCGCACGCGCGTACACGCCAGAAGAGCTGGCGGTTGCCAGGGAAAGTCTCAAACTCGTCGGTGGAATAAGTCGTGGCATTAACCGTGCGAATGAAGAGCGGCGAAGCGAACGAAGATTCTTCGGCGATCTCAAGGATATAATAGGCGGCACCCTCTACGGCGTTCCACGAAAATTCGAAAGGAGTTTCGGGCGAAGAACCAGCCGTGGGGTATATCGTGACAGGCGCATCCATCTGTTCGGTGGGGATTCCGGCGAAGATGGGGGTATATTCGTTGCCATAGCGGTCGAGCACGCAGACGGCGAAGTTGTAGCCGGAAAGCAAAGCTTGAGGCAACTGATAATTCGTGGCATAGGAAACTCCGAGAAGGTATTCAGCCTGACGGTCGAAGTCGGCGAGGTCGATTTCGGTAGGCACGGCATATATGGTGTAGCGCACATTGTCGTAACCGTCCCAATTGATGAAATTGCCGCTTAGGGTGACGTTGAGCGGATTGCCTGGGTTATAACCTGTTTTGTGGCTCATGACGGGAAGAAGTGCCGGAGTGTTGAAGACGGTATTCTTCAGGTAGTTGCCGAACTTAGGCGAAGTGCGGTAGGCGTATTTGACTGAATAGAAAATCGAGCCGGGCGCGTCCTGGGTGTCACATTGGCGGTTCATGCGGATTTGCTCCACATATTCTTCGTAGTTAGTGTTGTTCGGGCCGCTTGCCTGCGGTTGTGCGATATGCTGCTCGGTGAGCGACAGAGGAGTGCCGGAGCTTGACGAGTTTAGCGTCGCGATGTCGTGGCTGATGTAGCAGTGGCGAGCGAATTTATCGACGACGGTGTACCACCACGGGGTGATTTTCGCATAGTCGGCGGCAGAATAACCGCGCGTCCAATACACCTGAGGCGAAATGTAGTCAAGATTATGCGCTGAAATCCAAGCCAAGGGGTCGGAATAAATCTGGTTGTACTGCCAGTCGCTTCCAGGGCACGGCTCCACGCCATACTTTGCGGCGACAGTACTACTCGAAGCCGCCACTCCCGCCGGAGATATGCCGAAACGCACCCACGGCTTCGTCTCCTGAATCATGGCATACACCATTCTGACCATGTCGTTGACATTCTCACGCCGCCAGTCGCCTTGCGAGAGTGAACCTCCTGCATCACGGTAGGCATTGTAAAGATCGGCGTCGGCGCTCATCGACGTGCCGCCCGAAGGATAGAAATAGTCGTCGAAAAGGATGCCATCGACATCGTAATTCGCCACAATCTCATGAATCACATCGACGATGCGCTGTTTCACTTCGGGAAGTGCGGGATTAAGCACCACGTATGTGCCGTTGGAAAGCAGCCAGTCGGGATGGACTTGACGATATTCGTTCGGGCCGGTCCACTGTCCCTCTTCGGTCTCATAACGATAGGGATTGACCCAAGCGTGACATTCCATACCGCGACTGTGACATTCCTCCACAACCCATGCGAGGGGATCCCATCCGGGGTCCATGCCGCGGGATGCCACGAGGTCGGACGACCACGGCTCATAACTCGATTGATAGAACGCGTCGCAGCGCGAGCGCACCTGCAGGTTGATGGCGTTGAAATTGTTGCGCGACAGGGAGTCGAGCATAAGCGTCATCGAGGCTTTCTGACGGTTAATTTGCGACTCGTCGCCGGTGACGGATATAACATTGTCGGGCCAGTCGAGACGCCAGACGGTGGCAACCCACGCCGAGCGCATCTCGCGCTTCACCGGTGCGTCGGCTGCCGAAAGCTGAAGTGAAGTTGCCGCAATAAACGCAATAGCGGCAAGGCATTGAGTGACTTTAAGTTTCATATTGTAATAATTGTTTGGTTTCAGATGAAAAATTTCGGATTATCACTATCGTACGACTACTTTTGAGGCCCGCACCGAGCCGTCGGAATATGTGACTACGCGAACCGCGACCTTGCCGCGCTCCGGCGAGGCCACCTCCACGCCCTGCAGGGTGAAGAAGCGCTCCGATTCGACACGAGCGTCGGCGGTAACGGCTTCCACTCCGGCGCCCTCGCCTTTGTAAGTGGCGGAGATTATGGGCGACCATGCCGTGTTGGCCTGACCTTCAGACGACATATAAGTGGCTCTTACGCGCATATAATATAATTTGTCCTTTTCAAGCGGCTGGCCTCCGATCTTCATCTCGCCGCCTTTTGTTTTCGACGACCATTGGCCCAAATCGACAGTCTCGGTAAAGCGGGAGCGTGAAAGCACGGTCTCGGTATCGTCAAGTTCGAAACGCCATGTGCGGGCGCCGGAAATGGGATTGATGACAGCCACGTCCTCACTGCGGAATTCACCGCCATCGACAGGGAACACAAGCGTCGGCACAGGAGGCACCACCTCAACCGTGGTGAACGAAACGGCATCGGAATAGAATGTGGAGCCTGCCTTTTCGTAGGCCAAGCGAAGGTAATATTTCGTCAAGCCCGAAAGGCAATTCTGAGGCACGTTGAACGACGAGCCGTCAGCCGGAGCGGAATAGTTGATTTTGCTGAAATTCTCAAACATCGAGAATTGGAGAGTCACAGGGCGTGAGATATTCCAAGTCACCGTCGGAGTGAGCGGCACATTAGTAAGCTTATCAGCAGGGGCTGTCACCGACAGCGCGACGGGGACAAAATTACCCACAGCCGACACTCCGTTATGGGCATTCACGCCGCAGGCGGTCACACGCCAGTACATACGTCCCTCACGTGGAAGCTGCTCGTAAAACACTGACGACGAAAGCGACGTCGCGGTGGTGCGGCCGCTGCCGAGTATTGTCGAGAACGATGCGTCGGCCGACACTTCGACGATGTAATACGAAGCTCCTGCCACGGCGTTCCACGAGAAATCGACAGGCAATTCGGCATTGCCGGCATTCGAGGGCGACACAAGAGCGGGCGACGCCAACGAGGCTAACGACTGCCCTGCGAAAACGGGCGCGTATTCGTTGCCAAAGCGGTCGAGGACACAGACAGCATAGCGGTAGCCGTTTTGCTTCAGTTCGGGTATAGCAAATGTGGCTGAGTAGGAAATGCCTAACAGATAGTCGGGCTGGCATGAGAAAGCGTCCATCGACACCGAATTGGGCACGGCATAGACGGAATAGCGCATCCCGCTGACAGCGGTCCACGACAGCGTGTTGCCCGAACGCTGCAAATTGGCGACGACATCGCGCGCTGCCACCGGCACATTGACCATCTCAGGCGGAAGCGCTGGGGTGTTGTAAACCTGATTCTTGAGATAGTGACCAAACTTCGGGGCTATCTGCCAGATATATTTTACAGAATAGAACATCGAACCGGGTGCGTTCTTAGAGTCGCTTTGCCGGTTAATGCGGATTTCGTCGGCAAACTCCGAGAACGACTCGCTGTTCGGACCGCTTGCTAGCGGAGAGGCCGAGGCGGCCTCGGCGGGTGTCAACGCCGGAGCATGCGACGAAAGGGTCAACGATGAAATCGAATGGCTGATAAAGCACTGTCCGCCGAAATGCTCGGCCACATAGTACCACCACGGCGTTATTTTCGAATAGTCCTCCGTAGCGCCTATGGTCCAATACACCTGTGGAGCGATATAGTCGATTGAGCGGTCGCGAAGCCATGCCACAGGCTCGGAATGTATCTGGTCGTATTGCCAGTCGTATCCCGACGGGCAGTTTGTTATGCCATATTTGTCGGCAGCGGTGGGCGAACTTGCGGCCACGCCTGCCGGAGCGATTCCGAAACGCACCCACGGCTTGGTGGCGCGTATCATGTCGTGGACGGCGATGACCATGCGGTTCACATTGTCGCAGCGCCAGTCGCCCTGCGAGAGTGTTCCGCCGGATGCGGTGTAAGCCTCATAGAGGTCGGCGTCGAGCGAAAAGTCGGTGCCGCCAGAGGGATAGAAATAGTCGTCGAAGAGCACTCCGTCCACGTCGTAGTTTGTGATGATTTCGCGGATAATATCCACGATTCGCTGCGTCACTTGCGGCAACCCTGGATTTATCACGACATACGAGCCGTTCGACAGAAGCCAGTCGGGGTGGTCGCGGCGGTAATCCACGTTGCCCCACTGCCCGGGAGTCGTCTCATAGCGGTAAGGATTCACCCATGCGTGGCACTCGATTCCCCGCTTGTGGCATTCCTCGACCACCCATTCCAGCGGGTCGTAGCCGGGCTCCATGCCGCGGGTCTTCACAAGGTCGGACGACCACGGCTCGTAGCTCGAACGGTACATCGCGTCGCAGCGTGAGCGCACCTGAAAAGCTATGGCATTGAAATTGTTGTTTTTCAAGGAGTCGAGGATTATGATCATCCTGTCCTTCTGCCGCTGGATTTGAGTGGCATTTCCTGTTACGGATATGGCGACCCCAGGCCAGTCGAGCTGCCACACAGTGGCCACGAAGGGCGAACGCATTTCGCGCTTCACGGGAGCGTCAGCGCTGGAAAATGTGGGGAAAAGCAACGCCAGACAAGCCAAAACGGCTGCCGGAAGGTATTTCAATCGTCTGCTCATATATCAATTCAAAGTTAAGGAAATAAGTAAAAAAAGAAGAACGATAATTTAAAACACGGCTTAGCAATATGCACACTCCGCGTTTTATCCACAAATTTACTAAAAACTTTTAGATTTCACGAACAAACTCGGCATTATTCTCACCACACCGCACATCAAGCGCAAATTTGATTTCTTTTGCAGATTTTATCTTCCCCCAAAAGAACACTAATTTGCGCCTGACCCGCCGAAAAGCAATCTCCGAGAAATAATGGATCACTTGCATAAACCTGTGTCGCCGAATAAGCAAAAACAACAAAAACACTTGTAAGTGCTGCTGGCTCTAAGAGCCCATTCTGCGATATTCGCTCAAGTTCTGATTGGCAAGCGTATCTGCATTTTTCCCGAAGCGGTAATATGGGAACCGAGTCATTTCAACCAGTCATTCATATACATAAACCTCTCCGTCAATCGGCCATTCTCAAAAATGGTGGCGTTTTTCAGCGTAGCGATATCGTCATTCAACATAGGCAAAACGATGCTCTCTATAGCCATTTTCCCGAATGCGTCACTCGCCTCGGCAGGCAATGCGTTTGGCAGCGTATCCACTGCCATGACGGATATATTGCCGAGATCGGAGAACAAGGGAACCTCGCCACGGGTAAGCGGTGAATAATCGTAAAACGGCTCTGAATGTGTGGAAGGGCGAATCGTACATTCTATACTTCCGCAAATATCGCACGACGCATCCGCTACCACTTTTATTTTATTGCGCGGCGACAGCATCAATTCATTCGTGAAATAACGTGGCGCACTCGGATGCCAGAAGTGGCAACTGATTAGTATATCAAAATCGGCGACATATTCGGCAAAACGGCTTTTGTAAAGCTCAGGATGATGAATAAACTCATCCCATTCAAAACGGCCGTTGTTCTCCACCATGTCGGCGACATCCAAAACCTTAAAATCGATTCCCATTCGCTGACTGATGCTGTCGAGCACATACTTCGCGCCATGGCCTACCCGCCCCGTGCCGGTGACAAGAATGCGTGGATGCGCTTTTTGAATGCCTTCGCGCTCTTCGATGATGCGGTCGATAAGGGCATCGACAGTCCAATGCTGGTCGGGCGCCGGCAAGGAAAATGATGAATATTTCATGCCGTAAAGGCGCAGGGCATTATAAACAGCCACCACACCGGCAAAATAACCGAATGCGATTTTTCTGACGCCATTTTCATCGGTGATATACTCATAGTCGGTAAGAGTGATCCTTCGGGCGGCAATTTCTTGAGCAAGAGGCTTGTTATAGGGCTGAAGTTTGGCACAATGCGAAAAAAACACGTAGTGTTTCTCGGGGATAAGGCTATCGATTCTCACCTCCTTTATTCCCATAAGCAAATCGCAGTCCGACACATCATCCACCACGTCCACGCCGTGTGCCGAATAGTCAGAATCCGAGAACACCCTGACATCACTTGATTGAGCCACCACTTCCACATTGTAGTGCTCTTTAAGCCACTGAGCCTGAGCCGGCGTTAGCGCCACACGATTATCGACGGGCGATTTAGTCTCTTTTAACAATCCAATCTTTATCTTTGTCATAACTATAAATGTGAAATATTAATTCATTTCCCTTTCAACTTTGTTTCTTCGAAGATTTTCTCCAATTGAGCGCGGGTGAAACGTTGGTCCTCAGGATAAAGCGCAGCCTCATGCTCGAGAATTTCGTCGATGGTCCACTTAAATTTCAAAGGCTTCGCGGGGATGCCCCCTGCCACACAATATGGGGGAATGTCGCGGGTGACAACTGCGCCAGTGGCGAGAGTCGAACCTCGACCCACAGTCACTCCTGCCGTCAAAGTGACATTCATTCCAATCCACACATCCTCTTCAACCACAACATCCTTATCATAACCTTCCGGTTTCTCAGCCTCAGTAACGCTCCGATAGAAACGGCCCTTAATCATAACATGGCTACCAGTGACCACATGCAGACCCACAGAAGCTGCTGAATGTTGCTTCATAATGAATTTACCATTGCGGTTGAGAATGTGGGCATGTTCTATTTTAGTGTCCTCATATAAAAACACATTGTTTTGACGGGTAATATAGCATGGAGGGATAATTGTGGCCGTAGGGTCGCAATGTCCGAATTTTCGCCTACGAATGCCAAAATAGCCGACATAAAGCGATTTCAGTCCTCTTAGGACTGTATTCCTTTTTAAAATATTTCTTATCTTTCCCATATCAGTTCGTTGTTTCATATAAATTAACATACCTGTTGCAGCACTCTTCCATCGAATAATTATCCTCGTAATGACGTAAGATGGCGTCACGTGACAATGGGCTTATAATAAACCGTTTGAGGGCAGCCACATACGAGTCAACATCATTATCCTCAGCAAGGAAGCCCGTAACGCCTTCGGAAATCACATCGGGAATCCCCCCAACAGCCGTGCAAATCGGTGTCACGCCCATCGACATCGCCTC